>NZ_JBFULT010000251.1:0-10507 GCF_054049755.1 Bradyrhizobium sp. P5_C11_2 | reverse complement strand
TGCTGTCGGAGGGCCTCCTCAACAAGCAAATCGCCTACGAGCTCGGCGTCTCCGAGGCCACCATCAAGGCGCATGTCTCGGCCATCCTGCAAAAGCTCGGCGTCGAGAGCCGGACGCAGGCGGTGATCGCGGCCGCCAGGATCGCCGGCGGCCAGTGGAAGCAGGGCACGCCGACGGGGTGAGAGCCAGGCGATCAACCCCGTCATCCCCGCGCAAAGGCGAAGCCTTTGTCGCTGGAGGTGCCGGAGCGTAGCGGAGGCCTCGAAGGATGAACGGCCCGGCTGGCACCTCGGCCGTTCATCCTTCGAGGCTCCCGGCGCGATGCATTTGCATCGCGCCACTCGCGCCTCAGGATGACGGAGTTGATAATGTCCGTCGCAGTTCGTTGGCGCCCCTAATATCCGCCGTATCGGAATCTTCAGCAAAGCCCTCAAGAGCAGATTGAATCATTCGTATCGCTTGCTCGTGCCGGCCGCGTTCGGCAAGGAGCCCGGCGAGTTCGATCGCGGCCCGCAGTTCCCACGCTTTTGCGCCTTTGCGGCGGCTCAAACCCAATGACTGCATGAAGTGGGCTTCTGCTTGCTCAGCCTTGGGTTCTGGCAGCGACAACAGAACTCTGCCTTTCATCCGCAACAGCTCCGGCATGTACAAATGATCGCCGCTCTGCGCGACGAGACGGATCGCATCGTCGATCAATCGCGCGCTCTGCTCGACCTGATCGAGGGCCAGCAGGCCCTGGACCAGCGCGATGTTGAACGTGGTGGTGAGCAGCTCATAGCCCGCGTCATGGAGTTCCTGGAGACAACGCCTTATCGTGGCGACGCCGCCCGCGGCGTCGCCACGCCGGATCGCCAGTTCGCCTTTGACGCCTCTTCCGACTGCCAGATAAGGGCCCATCGAACGCGACTCCGCATGCGCGATGAATCGATCGATGTTCTCTTCCGCGCCGTCGAGGTCTCCGCTCCAGAGATCGATCGAGACCGCCCAGATCAATGCGATGCAGAGCGTGATCGGATGATCCATCTGCGCGGCATCGGTGACCGTCTGCTGCGCCAGTTGCCGCGCATGCGAAGGCCGGCCCTGCAACCATAGTTCTCGCGCCAGTGAGATGCCGGCCCGGTTGCGATGATCGAAGCCGTAGAGCGTGCTGATGTGTTCCGTTCCCGGCCCCTGCCAGGCGAGTTCCAGCATCTTCAGCGCATCGCGGTGTTCCCCGCCCAGATGCAGCGAGACGCCCAGCAGTGAATAAGCGAGCGCAATGGAGGCAGGGTCGCCCAGCGCTTCGGCGACGACGAGGCTCTGCTGCGCATAGCGGAGCGCCGCGTCGAACTGTCCGATGCGCTCGTGGAAGATGTGCATCCGGCCGAGCAGCTGGAGCTGGTTCGGCGCGTCGCCGCGCGTCTCGGCGATCGCAAGGCTCCTGGTCAGGGCGCCGCGTGCGGCCTCGCTGCCGCCGCGGGTGAACATCAAAGTCAGTCCGAGAGCGGCCTGCAGGTGCATTTCCTCGGCGCTTCCGCGCGCGGACGGATCGATCGCAAGCAGCGCCCGTTCCGACCAGCGCCGGCATTCGATCAGCAGCGACATCGCGAGAAAGATCGGCGCCGCCGCTACGGCGAGCGCTATGCCGATGCCGGTATCGCCGCTGCCTCCAAAACTCCAGTCCAGTGCGGCGCGCACATTGTGAAGCGCGGAGAAATGGACGGCGCGCTCGTCGGCGCTCGGCACCGTCGCCCATGTCGTGCCGGCCTGTTCCAGCCATTGCCGGTAGTAGGTGGCGTGGCGGGCGGCGAGCGCGGTTTCGTCTCGCTCGATCTCGAGCAGATAGGCGCGCGTCGTATCCAGCAGGCGGTAGCGCATCATGGCGCCGACCGGCCGCGGCGCCACCATCGACTTGGCGACGAGGCTGTCGATGGCATCGAACAGCCGGGCGCGATCGACGCGTTCGTCCGGCACGACCTCGAGCGCGGCGTCGATGGTGAAGTGCCCGGCGAAAACCGCGAGCCTGCGCAGTACGAGGCGTTCGAGGTCGGACAGGAGCCCGTAGCTCCAGTCCAGCGTCGCCTGCAACGTCTTCTGCCGCGGCGGCGCGGTGCGCTGACCCTGCCAGAGCAGGTTGAGGCGCTCATCCAGCAGCGCTGCGGTCTGCTTCAGGCCATAGGCCTCGACCCGGCCGGCGGCGAGCTCGATCGCCAGGGCCATGCCGTCGAGCTTGCGGCAGATGCCCGCGGCGATGGCGGCGTTGGCATCGTCGAGCGCGATCTGCGCGCCGCCGGCTCTCGCACGTTCGAGAAAAAGCTCCAGCGCGGGATAGGTCCGCGCGGCCGCAGCCGTCAGCCCCGGACCATCGGGCGGAACGGCCAGCGGCGCCAATCGATAGACCTGCTCGCCCTCGACGCGCAGGGCTTCGCGGCTGGTGGCCAGGATATGGACCTGCGGCGCGGCCCGAAATATCTCCGCGGCCAGAGGCGCGGCTGCTGCGACGACGTGCTCGCAATTGTCCAGGATCAGCAGCAGCTTCTTGTCGTGCAGGTGCGCAAGCAAGGCGGGCATCGGATCGTCGGTCTGCGCCGGCAGGCCGAGCATCAGCAGGATCGAGGTGATCACGAGATCGGGATCGCTGAGCGCGGCAAGATCCACGAAGTGTGCGACGTCGGCGAACGTCTCGAGCAGGTCGTGGGCGATCGCCACGGCAATTGCCGTCTTGCCGACGCCGCCCGGGCCGACGATCGTGACGAAGCGTGAGGCGAGGAGCTGGTCCGACACGGTGGCGATCGCATCGGCTCGCCCCACCATCCGCTGCAGCCGGTTCGGCAGCTTGACGGGCGGCAATTCCAGCTGCGGTGCCGGACGCCGTTCTGTCGGAAGACCGCTCTGCGAGATCGGCGCCACGAAGCAATAGCCGCGGCCTGACAGCGTCGCGATGTAGCGGGCGCCGTCCTTGCCGTCGCCCAGCGCTTTCCGAAGCGCTGCGATGTGAAAGCGCAGATTGGCTTCTTCCACGATCATGCCGGGCCAGACCAACGCCATCAGCTCCGACTTGCCGACGACCTCGTTCGGCCGCGACATCAATGCGATCAGCGTGTCGAAGCTCCTGGCGCCGAGCGGCAGCGCGATACCATCTCGCATCACGAGCCTTTCCTGCGGCGTCACGGTGAATGGCCCGAACGATAGCGTTCCTGCCGTGGGCCCGGCCGGTTCAGTCATGGCGAGTCTGTCCATTTGGGAACCGGATAGCCAGCGAACCGCGATCCGGCAAGATGGGGCATTGCATCGTGATCAGAAACTGGATGCAGGCCTCGCAATCGCGGGTTCCGCGCCGGTCTCACAACTTCTTACAAAACCAAACGGGTGTACGGCGGCGGCGGCTGATAGGCAATTGCGCGACGGCAAGGAGATATTCATGAGCGCAACGGTAAAACTGCTCTACACGGCCCGCACCCACACCGCCGGCGGGCGGCAGGACGGCATGTCGCGCAGCTCCGACGGCCGCCTCGACGTGAGGCTCTCGCCGCCGGGCGCCGCGGGCATCGGCACCAATCCCGAGCAATTGTTCGCGRCCGGTTGGTCCGCCTGCTTCGAAGGCGCCATGGAGATCGCGGCCCGCAAGCGGAAGATCGACCTTCCGAGGAAATGCGCGATCGATGCTGAGATCGATCTTGTGCTCGACGAGGGCGCTTATTCGCTCATGGCGCGCCTCAATGTCAGCCTGCCGGGCCTCGATCGCGAGATCGCGCGCGGCATCATCGATGAGGCGCACCAGACTTGCKCTTATTCCAAGGCCGTCCGAGGCAACATCGACGTCACGGTCGCGCTGATCTGACGCACCACCAACCACCAGCAAGGTAGCAACACCATGAAGCAAATCATCGACCAGCATCGCCGCAAGTTTTTTGGCGTCGCCGCGGGAACCGTCGCGGCCGGTCTCGGCGTGATCGGCCTCGCCCGCGCCGAAACGGACGCGACGCGATCGTCGGCAACCCATGCGTCCTTCGGTCCGATCAAGCAGATCGACGCCGGCGTCCTCAATGTCGGCTATGCGGAAGCTGGTCCCTCGAACGGCCCCGTCGCGATCCTGCTGCACGGCTGGCCCTACGACATTCACGCCTTCGTTGATGTCGCGCCGATCCTGGCGCAGGCCGGCTATCGCGTGATCATCCCCTATTTGCGCGGCTACGGCACGACGCGCTTCCTCTCCGGCGAGACGCTGCGCAACGGCGAGCCGGCCGCGATGGCCGTCGACATCATCGCACTGATGGATGCGCTCAACATCAAGACGGCGGTCGTCGCCGGCTTCGACTGGGGCGCGCGCACCGCCGACATCATCGCCGCGCTGTGGCCGGAGCGTTGCCGCGCGCTGGTGTCGGTCAGCGGCTATCTCATCTCCAGCCAGGCCGCCGGCAACATGCCGTTGCCGCCGTCGGCCGAGTTGCAATGGTGGTACCAGTTCTATTTCGCGACCGAGCGCGGCCGCGCCGGCTACGAGAAGTACACGCACGATTTCGCGAAGCTGATCTGGAAGCTCGCTTCGCCGCAGTGGAAGTTCGACGACGCCACTTTCGACCGCAGCGCGGCGGCGCTCGACAACAAGGATCATGTCGCGATCACGATCCACAATTACCGTTGGCGGCTCGGGCTTGCCCAGGGCGAAGCGAAATACGAGGAGCTCGAAAAGAAGCTCGCCGCGGCTCCGATGATCGGTGTCCCGACCATCACGATGGAAGGCGATGCCAATGGCGCCCCGCACCCGGACCCCAGCGCCTATGCCAAGAAGTTCTCCGGTCGGTACGACTTTCGCCTGATCACGGGTGGCATCGGCCACAACCTGCCTCAGGAAGCACCACAAGTCTTTGCCAAGGCGGTCATCGATGCCGACGCCGGCGCCTGAGAATTCCTTCAATGCCTCGGTCCAGCCAGGTTGGACCGAGGCCCACCCGCGATCGCAGCTTGATGAAATGCCATGATGCCCACCAAACCTGACTCGAAGAAATCCCTCTATCTCACGGTCATAGTGCCGGCCGCGGTGCTGCTCGTCGCCGTCCTGACCTGCGTGCCGTACCTGGTCTCGATCGCGCTCGCGGAGGGGCCGGCGACGGCGAACGCGTCGCCGATCTTCGGCGTCACCATTCCCAACGGCTACAAGCAATGGGAGCTGATTGCGCCGGCGGAGGAGGCGGCGCCTCTGGACGAGCTTCGCGCCGTCGTCGGCAACCAGACCGCGATCGACGCCTATCAGGCTGGAAAGCTGCCGTTCCCGGACGGCACCATTCTCGTCAAGCGCGCCTGGAAGCGGAAGCAATCACCGGAGTTCGCATCCGCGACCATTCCGGGCGCCGCCACCACCGTCCAGGTGATGGTCAAGGACTCCAAAAAATATGCTTCAACTGGCGGCTGGGGTTTTGGCCGCTTCATCAACGGCAAGCCCGTCGACGAGGCCCAGCATCGCACCTGCTTTGCCTGCCACGATGCCCGCGCCAAGGGCCGTGACTATGTCTTCACCCGGCTCGCGCCCTGAGACCTTCCGGAGGCCGTCATCTTGAAGACCTGGTTCATCAGCGGCAGCTCGCGCGGGCTTGGCCGCGCCATCACGGAAGCAGCCCTCGCGGCGGGAGACCAGGTGGTTGCGACTGCCCGGGATCTCCGTCAACTCGAACCGTTGCGAGAACGCTTCGGCGAAAGACTGCGGCTCGCAACGCTCGACGTCACCAATGAGAGCGCGGCACAGGCGGCCATAGCACTCGCGGTGGCGGCGTTCGGCGGCATCGATGTGGTCGTGAACAACGCCGGCTACGGAGACCTCGGGTCAGTCGAAGATACGAGCCTGGAGTCGTTCCGGCGGCAGATCGAGGCCAATCTGTTCGGAACCATCATCGTCACGAAGGCGGCGATTCCCGTGCTGCGCAGGCAGCATCGTGGGCACATCGTGCAATTTTCGTCGGTCGGCGGACGGATCGGCGCACCCGCACGCGCGGCCTATTCAGCGGCGAAGTGGGGGATCGAAGGTTTCTCGGAATCGCTGGCGCGCGAGATGGCGCTGATCGGCGTGCATGTGACGATCGTCGAGCCCGGCGGCTTCCGCACGGGCTTTGCGCAAACCGCACGTGAAGCAGATGAAGGCCGCGCGGAATACGACGCCGTCGTCGGCGCCGCCGTCAGGATGCAGCGAGATTATGATGGCCGCCAGCCCGGCGATCCCGCCAAGGCCGCCGTCGCCGTGCTGAAGCTCGTCGGTATGGATCGTCCGCCTCTGCGCATCGCGCTTGGTAGCGACGCCGTCAACGCCATCGCGGCGATGGACCGGCAGCGTCTCGAAGAGCTGGAGAGGTGGCGGACGCTCAGCGTATCGACCGACTATTGATCGGCGCGGCTCACTCGGCCGCCACCATCTGCTGCGTGCGCCACTGCCCGAGCAGAGCGCGGAGTGACGCCGGCTTCACCGGCTTGTTCAGCACCGCGACCTTTTCATCCCGCGCGGCCACCTGCACGGCGGGGCTGCGGTCGGCCGTTATCAGGATCGCGGGGATGGCGTCGCCGAAGCGGCGGCGGATGTCGCGGATGGCGGCGATGCCGTTGCCGCGGTCGAGATGATAGTCGACGAGCAGGCCGGTGACGCGGCGGCCGGCGGCTTCGATCGCGGCGATTGCGCCTTCGGGATCGGCAACCGCGATCACCTCGGCGTCCCAGGCCTTCAACAGCGTCCGCATGCCGTCGAGGATCGCCGCGTCGTTCTCGATGCAGACGATCAGTGCGCCCGAGATCGGCGTGCGCGCGAGCGGCGTCGCGCTGGTCACGGCGGCGGTGTGGGTGATCGCCTTCGCCGTCGGCACCGTCACCGAAAACACCGAGCCGCCGCCCGCGTTGGAGTCGATCGCGATGCCATGGTTGAGCACGCGCGCGAGACGTTCGACGATCGACAGCCCGAGCCCCAGCCCGCGCGCGATCCGGGCACCCTGCTCCAGGCGGTGGAATTCCTTGAAGATCTCGCCACGCTTGACCAGCGGAATGCCGACGCCGGTGTCGTAGACGCAGATCTTGAGCGAGGCGCCGCGGCGGCGGCAGCCGACCAGCACGCGCCCGCGGGGGGTATATTTGATCGCGTTGGAGATCAGATTCTGGAGCAGCCGCCGCAGCAGCAGCCGATCCGACTCGACCGGCAGCGAGCAGGGCACGAAAGCGAGCTCCAGGTTCTTGGCGCGCGCGATCGGCGCGAACTCGATTTCCAGCGAGCGCATCAAATCGGCCATCTTGAAGCTCGAGATCGAGGTCGCCATCGCGCCGGCATCCAGCCGCGAGATGTCGAGCAGTGCGCCGAGGATCTCCTCGATCGCCTGGAGCGACTCGTCGATGTTCTCGACCAGCCGCGTCTCCTCGCCGCTGTGCTGGCGCTCGACCAGGCTGGTGACGTAGAGCCGCGCCGCGTTCAGCGGCTGCAGGATGTCGTGGCTGGCCGCCGCAAGGAAGCGCGTCTTGGAGATGCTGGCGTCCTCGGCCGCGCTCTTGGCCAGCGCCAGCTCCGAGTTCAGCCGGGTCAGTTCCTCGGTGCGGTCGCGCACCCGCTTTTCCAGCGTCGCATTGGCGCGCTCCAGCGCTTCGGCCRCCTCGAACGTGGGCGTGACGTCGGTGAAGGTGATGACGAAGCCGCCGCCGGGCATGCGGTTGGTCAAAATCTCGATCACCATGTGGCGGTCGGGCAGGCGTTCCAGATAGGGCTCGCCGTCGGTGGTGTAGGCCGTGAGTCGCCGTTCCAGCATGGCCTCGCGCTCGATCGGATCGGCCGGCTCGCTCACGCCCATGAATTCCAGGATCTCGCGCAAGGGCGTGCCGAACTGGATGAAATGCGGCGGCACGTTGAGGAGATCGCCRAACTGCCGGTTGGAGCAGATCAGTTGCAGGTCGGCGTCGAACACCGCGATGCCCTGGCGCACGTGGTTGAGCGCGGTCTGCAGGATCTCGCGGTTGAAGTGCAGCGCCGCATGGGAATCGTCGAGCAGTTTCAGCGCGGCTTTGGCCGACACCGTCCGCTTGCGCAGCAGCAGCGACATCACGAGGCGCGAGGACGCCGCGCCGATCGAGGAGGCGATCAGGTGCTCGGCGTGCTGGAGCAGCTCGAAATCGGCCGGCGCCGCCTGCTCCAGCCGCACGTTGCGCCGGGCCGAGAACGCCTCGAAGGAATGCCGGGCGCGGTCGGGCCCGAGATATTGCGCAACCGTGGTCTGGATGTCCTGCACCGTGACGGTGGTGCGCCAGCGGCGGAAATTCGGAGATATCGGGGCGAGCGTGTCGGGCACGAACAGATCGGCCTGCACCAGCTCGATGGACGACGGCCGGCGCGCCAGCGACAGCAGCACATAGGTGAGGATGTTGAGCGCCAGCGACCAGATGACGCCATGCATCAGCGGGGGCAGGTCGGCACCGAACAGCGCCTGTGGCCGCAGCGCCTCGATTCCGAACGGTCCATGCTGGAGCAGCAGGATGCCTGAAGTCGAGGAGTCCATGAAGCTCGGCATGAACAGCGTGTAGAGCCACACCGCGAAGCCGACCAGCATTCCGCCGATCGCGCCGCGCGCAGTCGCCCGCCGCCACAGCAGCCCGCCGAAGAAGCTTGGCGCAAGCTGGGCGATGGCGGCAAAGGACAATAGGCCGATCGCGACAAGCTGGGTGTTGCCGAGCGCGCGGTAGTAGAAATAGGCCATCACCATGATGGCGAAGATCGCGAGCCGCCGCGAGCGCAGCAGGAAGTCGCTGAAATCGGCGCCGCCGGTGCGGCCCTCGGGCCGTCGTTGCAGCACCAGGGGCACCACGAGGTCGTTCGAGACCATGATCGAGAGCGCGACGCATTCGACGATCACCATCGCGGTCGCCGCCGACAGGCCGCCGACGAAAATGGCGACGCTGAGCAGCTCCCCGCCACCCTCCATCGGCAGCGCCAGCACGTACATGTCGGGATCGGCCGCGCCGAACGGAAAGGTGACGAGGCCCGCGATCGCGATCGGGATCACGAACAAATTGATGGCGACCAGATAGAGCGGAAACAGCCAGCGCGCGCGACCGACCTCGGCATCCGAGGAATTCTCCACCACGCTGACGTGGAACTGGCGCGGCAGCAGCATGATCGCGCACAGCGACAGCAGCGTCATGGTGAGGAAGTTGCCGATCGAGGGCGAATAGTTGATCGCGCGAACCGCCTCCGGCGTCTTCATGGCGCGCTCGATCAATTCGTGCGGCGAGAACATCCAGAAGGTGACGAAGATGCCGGCGGCGAGGAAGGCGACCAGCTTGATGATGGATTCGGTCGCGACCGCCAGCATCAGGCCGTGCTGGTGCTCGGTGGCATCCGTCTGCCGTGTGCCGAACAGCACGGCGAAGGCGGCCATCGCCAGCGTCACCATCAGCGCCATGTCGCCGAGGATCGGGATATGGGAGAACGCCTGGTCTTCGCTCAGAATGGTTTCGAGCGAGGAGGCGACCGCCTTCAATTGCAGTGCGATGTAGGGCACCGAGCCGATGATCGCGATCAGCGCGACGGTTGCCGCCACCGCCTGGCTCTTGCCGTAACGCGCGCCGATGAAGTCGGCGATCGAGGTGATGTTGTGGGCCTTCGCGAGCTGGATCACGCGGCGCAGCACGCCCGCGCCGAGCCCGATCATCAGGATCGGTCCGACATAGATCGCGAGGAAGTCGGTCGAGGCGCGGGTGGCGAAGCCGACCGAGCCGAAGAAGGTCCACGAGGTGCAATAGATCGCGAGCGACAGCGGATAGATCAGCCCGGACGCGCGGCCGCGCCCGGCCGGCGAGCGGCGGTCGCCATGGCTCGCCACCAGGAACAGAAAGCCGATATAGCCGAAGGCGACGGCAATCACGCCCCAGTCGTGGAGCATTGCGACGGGCTCTCCCAGGGCGCAACACGCGCCCGATCTCATTTTCCCTGTAAATCTAGCGCGTTGGGCGTCTGCAAGCGACAGCGAAATGCCGGGCGGGTGCTGGAACTGGCATTGTCGTTAAGCTGTGGGGCGAGCTGCCTGCACTCCCTCGCCCCGCTTGCGGGGAGAGGGTGGGGTGAGGGGGAGCTTCCGCGGGGGCGGTGATATTGGATTCGCGGAGACTCCCCCTCACCCGGATCGCATCTGGCGATGCAATCCGGCCTCTCCCCGCACGCGGGGAGAGGCGAAGAGAAGCCTCGACCGGGACCCTACTCCGCCGCCAGCGACTTTTCGCGCAGTGGCAGGCCGAGGCGGTCCCACACTTGCAGCAGGGCTTCGGCGAGCTGATCGATCAGGCCGTCATCGTGATAGGGCGAGGGCGTGATGCGCAGGCGCTCGGTGCCCTTGGCGACCGTCGGATAGTTGATCGGCTGGATGTAGATGCCGTGCTCTTCGAGCAGGAGGTCGGAGGCCTGCTTGCACTTCTCGGCGTCGCCGATGAACAGCGGCACGATGTGGGTATCGCTCGACATCACCGGCAGGCCGGCGGCATTGAGGATCGCCTTGACGCGGGCGGCGCGGTCCTGGTG
>NZ_JBFULT010000250.1:0-10511 GCF_054049755.1 Bradyrhizobium sp. P5_C11_2 | reverse complement strand
GAGCAGGGCTATCGCACTGTATCCGAGGTGGCCCAGGGCGCGGTCGGCGTCACCTCCGGCGACAATCCGGCCGAGCCCGCGGCTTTCTCCATGCGTGGCTTCACCAACAGCCAGATCAACATGCTCTACAACGGCATCAAAATCGGTCCGCAGAACATGACCTCGCGGATCACGGATACGGCCAATCTCGCAGCCGTCGAATTTTTGAAAGGTCCGGCCTCGCTGATATCGGGTGAAGGTGCCGCCGGTGGCGCAATCAACTTGGTCACGAAGCAGCCACACACCGGGCCGATCCGGAATGAGGCTGACTTTTCCTGGGATTCGCTGAACTCGTTCGGCGTCCATTACGGCTCGGGCGGCAGCACCAACGTGCAGGGGCTCGACTACCGCTTCGACATCAGCCGTTCCTCGCTCAACGGCTTTGCCGACGACACCAATACCAAGACGCTGGATGTGTCCGGCCAGCTCAACTACCGCATCTCCGACAGCCTCAAGGTCTGGGGCGCGATCGAGTATCGCGAGGATCGCGGCAGGGCCTATTGGGGTGCGCCGCTGGTGCCGATTGCCTTCAGCGGCTCGCATGCCACGAGCGGCATCGTCTCCGGCAATTACGTCTCGAACTATAACAAAACCAATCTTGGTCCGGTCACGATCGACGATCGTACCTTCAACGCCAACTACAACGTCCTCGACAACCGTAACGTGGCGCAGGAAGTCTGGCTGCGCGGAGGTTTCGAGCTGAAGCTGGCGTCGGACCTGACCTTGAAAAGCCAAGTTTATGGCTATGGCGCAGAGCGCACCTGGTTCAATAACGAGGTCGAGGCGTTCAATGCCAGTACGGGCCTGCCCAACTCGAACATGGTGGACCGCGAGCGCTTCTATGTCGCACACAGCCAGCGCCTTGTCGGCAACATCACCGACTTGATCTGGGACACGAACATCGCGGGCTTCGACAACCGGCTGGTCACGACGCTGTCGTCAAGCTATCTCGACTTCGTCAGGCCGGGCGCGGCGAAATTCCCGAACGACTATGTTCCGCTGGTCGGTTTCGATCGAGGCTTTTACGGCGAGCTCGCGACCAAGCAGCAGACCGCGCGAATCGACAACGAGGCGCTGTCGTTCGAGGACCGGCTGAAGCTGACCCGGACCTTCGCGCTGATCGGCGGCCTGCGCGTCGAGCATATCGGGCTCGACCGCAACTCAACCGACCAGAACGGTCTGGTGAACGCGGGCTTTCCGTTCACGAAGGACTGGGCGCCGGTGACGGGACGCATCGGCTACACCTGGGACGCCGTGCCCGGCCTGACCTTCTTCAGCCAGTACGCCACCGGCGCGGACGTCTCCGCCAACAATATCTTCCTGCTGTTGCCAACTCAGCCGCTCGACCTGACGACCGCGCGCACCTACGAGACCGGCGTCAAGCATCTGTTCTGGGACAACCGGGCTGAGTGGTCGTTCTCGGCCTACGACATCCTGCGCAAGAACGTCTATGCGGCGGCCGGCGGCATGCAGCTCAACATCGCCGGGCGGCAGGAATCGAAGGGCGTGGAGCTCGCGGCGGCCATCCGGCCGATCGAGCCTTTGCGGCTCTGGGGCAACATCGCCTATGTCGATGCGCGCTACGCCGACTACAATTTCGTCGGCGGCTCGTTCTCCGGCAACACGCCGCCGAACGTGCCGCGCGTCGTTGCCAATGCCGGCGCGTCGTATCGGTTCTTCACGCCGTGGCCGGTGGAGCTCGGCATCACCGGCCGCTATGTCGGCGACCGCTATAACACCGACGCAAACGTCGTGACGCTGAAGGCGTACACCGTGGCCGACGTCTATACCTTCGTCGACATCCCCAAGACGGTGTTCAATGCGGTCGATCAGGCCCGCCTTGGTTTCCGCGTGCGCAACATCACCGACAAGCGTTATGCGATCTGGGGCGATCCGTTCTATCCCGACCAGATCCTGCTCGGCGCGCCGCGCACCTATGAGATCTCGGCCGCGTTCAAATGGTAGGGCGCTGACCACATGATGAGCGCGATCGTCCTGCTGCACCGCTGGCTCGGGATCGCGTTCTGCCTGCTGTTCGCGATGTGGTTTGCGACCGGCATCGTGATGCACTTCGTTCCGTTTCCGTCGCTGACGGAGGCGGAACGCTTTGCCGGACTTGCGCCGGTGGATCGTGCGCGGGTGGCGATCGCGGTTGCCGATGCGGTGGCCGCCAGCGGCCTCACCGATGCGACGCGTGCTCGCCTGATCGAGCGCAGCGACGGACCGGTGTACGTCGTCTCGGGAGCGTCGCGTATGCGCGCAGTCCGCGCCTCGGACGGAGCGGACGCATCGGTCACGTCTCCCGAGTTTGCGCTCGCCATGGCGCAGGATCATGCTCGCAACCGTGGGCTCGAAGCCACCGGCGCGAGGATCCTCGCGCGCGCGGACTACGATCAATGGAGCGTGCCGAACGGTTTTGATCGCCACCGGCCGCTGTTTCGCGTGGCCCTCGGCGATGCCGCCGGGACGGAGGTCTATGTCTCCTCGCTGACCGGCGAGATCGTGCTGGAGACGACACGGAGCGCGCGCGGATGGAATCTGGTCGGCAGTGTGCTGCACTGGATCTATCCGACGGTCCTGCGAAGCAATTGGGCGCTGTGGGATCGCGTGGTCTGGACGCTGTCGCTGCTGGCGTCGGTTGCGGCGGTGCTGGGCGCGGTGCTCGGGATCGTGCGGATCAGGATTCGAGGACGCCAGGTCTCCTCGCCATACCGTGGCTGGCATGCCCTGCATCACATCATCGGCCTTGCGGCGACGGTGTTCGTGCTGACCTGGATTTTCAGCGGCTGGCTCTCCATGGATCACGGCCGGCTGTTCTCGCGCGGGCAGTTGACCGCGCCCGAAGCCGGGATAGCGAACGCCCCGCCGGACTGGACGGCCGTCTCGTCGCTTGATCGGGCGCCGATATCGTCCTCCGCCCGCGAGGTCGAATGGTTCGCCTTCAATGGCGGTGTTTATCGTCGTGACCGGATCGCACTTGGCAGCCAGATCCTGGTCAGGGCAGTAGRGGCGCCCCGTGATGGCCAGTCGGGATTCCTGAGCGCGCAGGAGGTTCAGGGCTTGACGATGCGCCTTGCGGCCGGCTGCAACCCGCCGTCCGTTCTTGCCGATAACGACGACTACCCCGCGCAGTCCATCGTTCCGGGGGCGCCCGTCCATCGCTCACGGTGCGGCGACCTCTGGTTCGACGTCGACAGCGCCAACGGCGGCGTGTTGCAAAGGCTGGACGCGTCGCGGCGGGCGTATCGTTGGCTCTACAGCGCCTTGCATACGCTCGATTTTCCGGCGCTCATGGCGCATCCGCGTCTCCGTGACACCCTGATCGTCGGGCTCTGCGCACTCGGGCTGGTGTTCTCCGTCACCGGCGTCGTCATCGGCTGGCGGCGCTTGCGCGCGTCTGTCGCGGCTTGACGCGGGTCGTCTTCCGTCTGCACAGTTTTGCTACAGGGCGGCACGAATTGCGGCAATTTTCGCTGCAACAACGCGCTTGACATCGTATTCGATCTCAACGACCGTAATGCACGAGCGTAGGGCAAGACGGCCCATCAACGCGGTAAGTTCAACCATTTCCAACGCCACGCGGTCGTCGCGTGTTCGGTTGGCGGCGAGGGCGCCCTCGGCTTCACAGCCGGCGGGCGCTTTTTTTGTTTTTGGATCGAGTGATGACGCGGAAACAATATCGGATCGGCGTGATGTTCTCGACGACGGGCTCCTACAGCGTCGTCGCACGTTCGATCCTCAACGGCGCATTGCTCGCGTTCCAGGAGGTCAATGCGAGCCGTGACGACATTGCGCTGGAGCCAGTGGTGGTCAACCCGTCCGGCGACCTCGCGCGCTACCGTTCGCTCAGCCTCGAGCTGCTCGGTTCCGGCATCCGGCAGGTGGTCGGCTGCTACACCTCGTCGAGCCGCAAGGAGGTGATCCCGTGCTTCGAGAAGTTCGACGGACTGTTGTGGTATCCGTCCCACTACGAGGGCTTCGAGAGTTCCGATAACGTCATCTACACCGGCGCCGCGCCCAACCAGCACGTGCTGCCGTTGGTCGACTATCTGGCGTCCCGCGTCGGCTCGCGCGCCTTCTGTGTCGGCTCCAACTACATCTGGGCCTGGGAGAACAACCGCATCTTCCGCGAGGCGCTGACCGCGCGGGGCGGCACCGTGCTGGCGGAGCGCTATCTCTCGGTCGGCGATACCGAGGTCGACCAGGTGATCGCGGCGATCATCGACCAGCGTCCCGACTTCGTCTTCAACAATCTGATCGGCACCAGCGCCTATGCCTTTTTTCGGGCGTTCCGGGCCGCCTGCCGGGCGCGCGGCATCGATCAGGCTGCGGAAATTCCGGTCGCGAGCTGCACGCTGTCGGAACCGGAACTACCGGAGATCGGTCCGGACGCGGTCGACGGGCATCTGTCCTCGAGCGTCTATTTCTCCTCCCTGAATTCGCCGGAAAATGGCGCCTTCATGCGCGCCTACACGACGTCCTTTCCGGACGGACCGGTCTCGTCGGCAGATGCTGAATCCTCCTACATCGCCGTCAAGCTGCTCGCGGCGGCATTGTCGCAGGCCGGCACCGACGACGCCCGCACGGTGCGCGCCGCCGTGGCCGATCAGCGGCTGCGTGCGCCGCAAGGCGAGGTGCGGATCGACCGGCAGACCTTTCACGCCTGGCTTACGCCGCGCATCGGCCGCTCGACCGCCGGCGGGCAGTTCGAGGTGCTGCTGGAATCCCGCGAGCCGGTCGCGCCCGATCCCTATCTCGTCCAGTCGTCGCCGCGCTTTGCCAGCGCGATGCGCTCTCCGCTGTTGAAGGTGGTGCAATCATGAGCTCCCGACTGCTTCAGAACTTCAAGGGCGGCCGCGCGATCGTCGTCACCCGGCGAGGGGGATGGGAGAGCACGCTCGAAACGACGCTGGCGAAGCTCGGCGTCTCGACCGAATATCCGGAAATCATCGACGGCCGCGCGCAGATCGAGGCCGCCGGCCTTCAGGCCGACCGTGACATCCTGTTCGTCGACGGCGACCTCGAGGGCGCGGTTGCGATCGAGGTCAACCCGGCCTCGCGCCTGCCGCCGGTGCCGGTCATCGGCCTCGTCGGCGTCGAGGCGCCGAGCCGGCTCAAGGCGCTCGTCAACCTCGGCGCCACCTCGTTTCTGCGCAAGCCGGTGCATGGCGGCGCGGTCTACACGTCACTGTTCATGGGCATCAACCAGTTTCTGCTGCGCAGCGAGATGTACGAGCGCTTGCTGGGCCTCGAAGAGCGCCGCCGCGGCCGTCGCGCGGTGATCCGGGCCGTCATCCTGCTGATGCAGCAGGATGGCCTCGACGAGGAGGGTGCCTATTCCCAGCTCCGCCGCGACAGCATGCGCGCGCGGCAGAACATGGAACTCTATTGCGAGGAGTTTCTGAGCAAGCGGGCGAAGCCGCCCGACACGTCCGGCCGCACAACCGGCATTACGCTGCAAGGCGGCAACAAGCAGGCCATCTAGGAGAAGCAAAATGACCAAGTCTGTATTGCGGGGGCTGCGCGCCGCAGCCCTCACGGGGACGCTTGTCTTCGGATCACATCAGGCGCTCGCGGCGGAAAACCCGATCAAGCTCGGCGTGCTGGAGGATCAGTCCGGCGATTTCGCCGCAGCCACCATCGGCAAGGTCCACGCCATCCAGCTCGCCGCCGACGAGATCAACAAGGCCGGCGGCATCATGGGCCGGCCGCTGGAGCTCGTCGCTTACGACACGCAATCCGACAACACCCGCTACCAGGAATTCATGCGGCGCGTGCTCCAGCGCGACAAGGTCGACGTCGTGTTCGCGGGCTTCTCCTCGGCCTCGCGCGAGGCGTATCGCCCGATCGTCGACCAGTTCAACGGCTTCGCCTTCTACAACAACCAGTATGAGGGCGGCGTCTGCGACGGCCACATGATCGTCACAGGCGCGGTGCCCGAGCAGCAGTTCTCCACGCTCATTCCCTACATGATGGAGAAGTACGGCAAGAACGTCTACACGCTCGCCGCCGACTACAATTTCGGCCAGATCTCGGCGGAATGGGTCCGCAAGATCGTCAAGGAGAACGGCGGCAAGATGGCCGGCGAGGAGTTCATCCCGCTCGGCGTGTCGCAGTTCTCGCAGAGCATCCAGAACATCCAGAAGGCCAAGCCGGACTTCGTGGTCACGCTGCTGGTCGGCACCGCGCAGGCCTCCTATTACGAGCAGGCCGCGTCCGCCAACGTCAACCTGCCGATGGCGTCTTCGGTCAATGTCGGGCAGGGCTACGAGCACAAGCGCTTCAAGCCGCCGAGCCTGAAGGACATGTACGTCACCACCAACTACATCGAGGAAATCGACTCGCCCAAGAGCAAGGAGTTCTACGCCAAGTTCAAGGCGAAGTTCCCGAGCGAGCCCTACGTGAACCAGGAGGCCGAGAACTCCTATCTCGCCGTCTATCTCTACAAGCAGATGGTCGAGCGGGCGAAGTCGACCAAGCGCGAGGACATCCGCAAGGTGATCGCGATTGGCGACGTCTGCATGGACGCGCCGGAGGGCAAGGTCTGCATCGACCCGAAGAGCCAGCACATGTCGCACACGATCTATCTGGCGAAGGTCGATGCCAATCACGCCATCTCCTTCCCCAAGGTCTGGGAGGACATCAAGCCCTATTGGCTCGGTGACGCCGGCTGCGACCTCACCAAGAAAGATCCGATGGCCCAGTACACGCCGTCGAACCCGCCGCCGAAACCCTGACGACGGCTGGTCGCCCCGGCGTTGACGGCACGCCGGGGCGATCACGGACATCCGCGGCGGCAACGCCGCTTCTCTCACCAGTCTGGCAGGTCCATGGACATCGCGACCCTTGCATTCTCGGCGCTCTATCAATTCGGCGACGCCTTCGCGTTCCTGGTGCTGTCGGCCTGCGGGCTCGCGGTGATCTTCGGCATGATGGGCGTGATCAATCTCGCCCATGGCGAGTTCATCATGTGCGGCGCCTATGTGACGGCGGCGACGGTGCATGCCGGCCTGCCATTGCCGCTGGGGATATTGGCGGGAACGATCGTGTCCGCACTGGTCGGCGTGCTGGTGGAGCTCGCCGTGATCCGTCATCTCTACGACCGGCCTCTCGACACCATCGTCGCGACCTGGGGTCTGAGCCTGATCGCGACGCAAGGCACGCTGATCATGGTCGGTTCCACCATGGCGGGCGTCGGCACGCCGTTCGGCAGTTTTCAGGTCGGCGACTACTCCTATTCGATCTATCGCATCGTGCTGTTCTGCGCCGCGCTCGGCGTGCTGGCGGGGCTCTACGCCCTGTTCAACTGGACCCGCTTCGGCGTGCTGGCGCGCGCCACCATTCAGGTACCGCATATGGCGGCGGCGCTCGGCGTCGACACGCGGCTGATCTACAGCCTCACCTTCGCCTGCGGGGCAGGGCTCGCCGGCCTTGCCGGCGGCCTGTACGCGCCGACCATGACGCTGGTGCCGACCATGGGCGCGACCTTCATCATGGAGGCTTTCGTCACCGTGGTGATCGGCGGTGCCGACGTCTTCCTCGGCACGGCGCCGGCGGGCACCGTGCTCGCGGTGGTGAAATCGGTGATGACGTCGTGGCAGGGGCAGTTGTTCGGCCAGATCGGCCTGTTGGTCGCCGTCATCATCGTCGTCCGGGTGCTGCCGAAAGGCATCTCCGGCTTCGTGCTGCGCGAGCGCACGTGACGGAGTGATGGTGTCGTGAGCGGTTTCGTCTCCCTGTTCCGTCGTCTCGAAGGCCCGCAGACGGTCGGCCGCGGCCGGGCCTTCTGGGCTCTGTTTGCCATCGTGCTGTTGCTGGCGCTGGCCTATCCGTTGTTCAGCGACGGTTACACCGTCGGCAACACCGTCTATTTCTTCGTCTGGGTGTTCATCGCGCTCAGCCTGTGCCTGATCTGGGGCTATGGCGGTTCGCTCTCCTTCGGCCAGACGGCGTTTTTCGGGATCGCCGGCTACGGCTACGGCATCCTGACCATCAATTTCGGCTCGGCCTATGGCTTCACACTGATTGCGATGGTCGTCGCCGTCGCAATTGCCGCACTGTTCGCCGTCCTGCTCGGCTATTTCATGTTCTTCGGCCGCATCGCCGGCGTCTTCCTCGGCATCGTCACGCTCGCCGTGACCCTGATGCTGGAACGCTTCATGGCCCAGACCGCGGGACCGGAGTGGCACATCGGCAGTGCGCGGCTGAACGGCTTCAACGGCATGAGCGCGATGCCGCCCTTGACCATCCCGTGGCCGGGCGAGCCGATCGTGCTGTTCGCCGATGTCGGCCTCTACTACCTCGTGCTCGGCCTCCTCGTGTTCGTCTATCTGGCCTTGCGCATCCTGATGAACTCGTCGTTCGGCAACGTCATCGTCGCGATCCGCGAGAATCCGGAGCGGGCGGAGATGCTGGGTTATGACGTGCGCAAGTACCAGCTCATCACCTTCGTGATCGGGGCCGCGCTCGCAGGAATATCCGGCGTGCTCTACACGGTGTGGGGACAGTACATCACGCCCTCGAGCATGGGCATGACGGCGGCGGCGTTGCCCCTGATCTGGGTCGCGGTCGGCGGTCGCAGCGATCTGACATCGACCGTCATCGGCACGCTGGTGGTGCTCGCCGCGTTCCAGGCGCTCACCATCTACGGCAGCCAGTATGCGCTCATCTTCATGGGGGTGCTGCTGGTGCTCACCGTCCTGATCGCCCCGAACGGCCTCGTGCTCGGCCTGATGAACTGGCTCGGCCGCCTCGCCACCCGCTTCACGCAGAGGGCGGGCTGATGTCGCTGCTCGAGCTCCGCAAGCTGAACAAGCATTTTGGCGGCCTGCACGTCACCAACGCCGTGGACCTCATCCTCGAAGCCGGCGAGATCCACTGTCTGATCGGCCCGAACGGCGCCGGCAAGAGCACGCTGTTCCGCCTGATCCTCGGCGAGCATCATCCCGGCAGCGGCGACATCCTCTTTGCAGGCGAGAACATCACGGCGCTGAAATCATTTGCGCGAATTCATCGCGGTCTCTCGGTCAAGTTCCAGGTGCCCGGCGTCTTCAAGGGCCTGTCGGTCCGTCAGAACCTCGAGATCGCCTTGCAGAGCCGGCACCGCGGCGCGGAGCTCGAAGCGGAGATCGGCCGGCTGCTTGCCTTCCTCGGACTGGAGAGCGAGCAGGCCCAGACCGCGGGCAATCTCAGCCACGGCCAGAAGCAATGGCTCGAGATCGGCATGGCGATCAGCCTGAAGCCGCGTCTTCTCCTGCTCGACGAGCCCACCGCCGGCATGTCGCCGGAAGAAACCCGCACGACCGGCGAGATGGTGCAGCGGCTCAATGCCGACGGCATGACGGTGCTGGCGATCGAGCATGACATGGCGTTCGTGCGTCAGGTCGCCCAGCGCGTCACCGTCCTGCATCTCGGTCAGGTCTTTGCGCAAGGCACGATCGACCAGATCGTCGCCGACGAACGCGTGGCGGCGATCTATCTGGGGCAGGCCCATGCTTGATATGCCGCGCAAGGAAGTGATCCTGTCGACGCTGGGCCTGCGCGCCGGGTACGGCGGCAAGCCGGTGCTCCAGGGCCTCGAGATCGAGGTGCGGGAAGGCGAGATCGTCGCCGTGATCGGACGCAACGGCGTCGGCAAGTCGACGCTGATGAAGAGCCTGATCGGGCTCGTGCCGGCGATGAGCGGCTCGATCGTGTATCGCGGCGAGGCGGTGGAATCCCTGCCGGCGCACAAGCGGGCGCGCCTCGGCATGGGCTATGTGCCGCAGGGGCGCGACGTGTTTCCGCGACTGACCGTCGGCGAGAACGTCGCGGTCGGCGCCGCGATCAAGGGCGGCGGCATTCCCGAAGCGGGCCGGCGCAGGATCGTCGAGGCGTTTCCGATCCTCGCCGAGCGCTGGTCCCAGCGCGCCGGCACCATGTCCGGCGGCCAGCAGCAGCAGCTCGCGATCGGGCGGGTGCTGATCGCCGACCCCCATCTCATCCTGCTCGACGAGCCGTCCGAAGGCATCCAGCCCAACATCGTCCAGGACATCGCGCGCAACATGGTCGAGCTCAACCGCAAGACCGGCGTGACCATCATTCTGGTCGAGCAGAATCTCGACATGATCCGCGCCATGGCGCAGCGCTGCTACGTCATGGACAAGGGCCGCATCGTCGCAAGTCTCGACCGCTTGGCGCTCGACGACGAGGCGGAGATGCGCCGGCACCTCGCGGTCTGAAAGCGGCGCCAACAACCAAGGAGAACAGCAATGGCCTGGCAAAACGATTCCATCATGGCACGCAAAGGCGTCGCCAGGGGCGAGCGCGGCACGCAGTACACCATCACCGAGAGCGAGCAGGGCAAGTACCACTATGTCTACGGCCCCTATGTGAGCCCGGTGCTGAGGGTCGATCCCGGCGCCGTCGTCGCCGCCGAGACCCATGACGCCTTCGAGGGCGCGATCAAGCACGAGACCGACAGCCCGTCGAAG
>NZ_JBFULT010000249.1:0-10521 GCF_054049755.1 Bradyrhizobium sp. P5_C11_2 | reverse complement strand
ATGCTGGGCCGCGACAGCGTCGTGGGTGGCGGCGCGGCGCTTGCCGACGGCATCGCGCCGACCGACGCCGCCGTCCTCTTCCCCGGTACTGCTTCAGTGCTTGAAATCGCGGCTTTCCGGACGGTCGCCGCCGCCAGCACCCGGTTTCGCAACCTGATGGTCCGCCATGAGCAGGCGCTGCTCGCRCAGGCACAGCAGTCCCTGCTCTGCAACACGCGGCACCCGGTCGAAGCCCGGCTGGCGCGCTGGCTGCTGCGTGCCCGCGACCTGTCCGACAGCGAAGCCCTGCCCCTGACGCAGGAATCCCTGGCGCAAATGATGGGTGTGCGGCGCAACGCCATTTCGCTGGTCGCGCATGCACTGCAGAGGTCCGGCATCATTCGCTATGCCCGCGGCCGGATCGTCGTCACCGACCTGCGCGCGCTGCAATCGATGTCCTGCGATTGCTATTCCGCCGTGAAGGCCCACTACGCCCGCCTGCTGGGAGCCCTGCGGTGACGACAACAGCCTCGATACGACCGTTCTGGAGGCCCGCCGCACGCGGCGCAGCGCGGGCGATCAGCGGGGGCGGACATCTTGTCCCAATTGCCAATATATCCCGACGGGAAGATGATGGAACTTGCCCGTGCAAGGAGCAATTTAGCTGGTAACGCTCCGGCTCAGACGACGGGAGGCAGCTTTGGAAACGATGGTGCGTCCTACCAACGGTTTCTTGTCCGCGCTCTCGGCCGATGACTATGAATTAATCCGCCCGCATCTGCGCACGATCGATCTGCCGCACGACACGGTGCTGATCGAGACCGGCGACACGCTCACGCGGGCCTATTTTCCTCACCGCGGCGTCATCTCGCTGGTGGTGAAGCTCGCCAAGGGAGAGCATGTGCAGGTCGCCATGGTCGGCCGCGACAGCCTGCTCGGGACGCTCTCGACCATGGGCGATGCCTGCGCGTTGAACACGGCGATCGTGCTGGTTCCCGGCGTTGCGTCCGTCATGGACCTCGACCGGCTGCGCGTCGCCGCCGATCAGAGCACCACCCTGCGGACGTTGCTCACGCGCCACGGGCTGGCGGTCTATGCGCAGGTTCAGCAGACCGCGGGCTGCAACGCCGCCCATCCGGTCGAGGCGCGGCTGTCGCGCTGCCTGTTGCACACCCACGACCTGTCGGGCGACTACCGGCTGCTGCTGACCCAGGAGGCCATGGCGCAGATGATCGGGGCGCGGCGCAACAGCGTCTCGCTGGTCGCCAATACCTTGCAGCAGGCCGATTTCATCCACTACAGCCGCGGACACATCCAGATCATCAACCTGGACGGGCTGCGGCAGACGGCGTGCGAATGCTACGCCACGGTAAAGGCCCAGTACGACAGGCTGCTCGGGTCCTGACGCCGCGCCAGGTACGCCGCCCCAAGACGGCCCGTGGTAAACCAACCGCTTACGGCGGCCTGCAAACATCGCGCGTCCCGCTACCGGAACCGAAATCAGAATGGGGGTAGACCTGACGAATGCGCGCGCCCGAGGGCCGCGACGCGCACCACCGCGGGCAATCGGGACCGAGCCATGTTTGAAGCCAATTTCGCCACTGCGCTCGATGCCGAACCCCTGCGGGAGCCGAACGCATTCGATGCCCTGGTGCGCGAGATCGGCGAAGACGGCGCCGGCGAAGTCCGCGCCGTGTTCTGGAGCGAGACCTGCGCGCGCCTGACGCTGTTTCGGACATTGGGACTCGCGCAACACCGCGCCAGGTTCGCACGCGAAGCGCATTCGCTGAAAAGCGCAGCCGGGACGTTCGGCTATTGCCGGCTCGCGGCGCTGGCGCTGCGGCTGGAGCACAGCGCGGAGACGGTCGGCGAGGCCGAATTCCGCGACCTTCTGGAGCGGATGGATGCAGCCTACGCCGCCGCCCGCGCGCAGGAGCCGCAGGCCTAGCGAAGCGCGTGCGCAACCCCGCCGTACTTCTACGGTTTGGGATTTTCACAGATGGCTAATCATAGGTGGCGATAGTCGCGGCAAACCAGGAGGGTTTCCATGTTCACCTATGAGACTGCGGACCAGAAAGAAGTCCGTCGCTTCCGCATCGCTCAGTTCAACGGCCGGATGGCGACGGTGAAGGCGGGCGAGTCGACAGTGACGGGCTTCGTCCGTTCGGTGCTCGAGCAGGATTCCAGCATTCCCCCGCGCTGGATCATCACGATCATCCCGAATGGGCCGAAGGAAGAGCCCAAGCAGCTGCGGCCGACCTCACGCGTGCGCCCGTTCGCCGAAGACTATTTCTGAGCGCGATCGGGGTCCAAGGCTTTTTCAAACCTCGTTCTCAAGGCCTCTTTCTTAAGCCTTGGCCGTGCCGCCGCCCGGCGGCACACCACAAGAACCTCAATCGATCGAATGCAACAGCGCCGCACGGACAAGGTCCGCGGTGTTGC
Organism: Bradyrhizobium sp. P5_C11_2; assembly: GCF_054049755.1. Taxonomy (NCBI): domain Bacteria; kingdom Pseudomonadati; phylum Pseudomonadota; class Alphaproteobacteria; order Hyphomicrobiales; family Nitrobacteraceae; genus Bradyrhizobium; species Bradyrhizobium sp. P5_C11_2. The sequence goes on along the minus strand of NZ_JBFULT010000249.1, from coordinate 8,100 downwards.
GCGCGCCGAGCTTGCGCATCGCCTCGGCGCGATGGCTCTCGAAYGTGCGCGGGCTGATCTGCATCCGCAGCGCGCCCTGCTTGTTCGAATAACCCTCGCTGATCAGCCTCAGCACCTCGCGCTCGCGCTTGGTCAGCCGCTTCTGGCCCGTCAGGCCCAGCAGCTCGGGGCTCGCCACGCGTTGAGCCTGCGGCGCGCGGCCGGCCTTCAGCTCGGCGTCTCCGGCCTTGGACGCCGCCGGCAGGCCGCCCTTGTGGGGCCCGGCAAGCTGCTTGACCAGGCCGCAAACGCGCTCGGTCTGCGCCAGCGCATTCTCCACCACCCGCTGCAAATAGGCGCGGTCGCCTGCGACCGGGGCGAGCTGATCGCTGTGATGCTTGATCTCGCCCATGTAGAGCAGGAGTGCGGTCAGGGGGCCGTTGAGCTCGCGGGCGATGGCAACGGCCATCTCGTCGGCCGCCTTGGCGCGAGCGGCATTCAGCCGGACGAAATCGAGCTCTTCAGGCGGAGAAGCGCTGCTTTCGTACCATTCCGACGGCCGCGAATCAGTGGCCGTATCATTCTGTGACCCCATGTCACTCGTTTATCGGAACCGGGGGTGGTCTGTGGTTAACTTTTTGCTCCGTAAGACTACGGTAATTTTGTCAGTTTTGTGCTGAAACGCTGGCATCGGCACAATTTATGCTTGCGCTGCACCCCACCGGACCGCGCAGGGGTTGATAAATCCGCCTGCATCGGAGGCAGACGAGCGAAATCTTAACGATCGCCTCGATGCCCGATCTCCGGGCCCCCCGGACTTTACGGATAAATTAACAGTAACTTGTTTCTCTCAGGCTGAGTTGAGAGCGCGCAAATGCCTCCTCGCATTGGGCCGGCAGGCCTGCGGGAATCGCTGCGGAAGATTGCGTGCCATGAACGAGATCGACCAGCTATCGGAGTTCTTGCAGAAGCTGACGCCGCTGTCGCGCAGCTGTCTGCTCAGCGAGCTTGAGCGGCTCGAGCTGTGCGGCATCGACATGCCGGGCTCGAGCGATATCCAGGCCAAGCTGCGCGCCGAGTTCCGCAAGGACGGATCGACTCACGCCCGCGCCACCAGTCCCTCGCGCTATTTCTTCGCGCCGCTCGAGCTGCTGCTGATCGACGGCGCACCCGAGCACGCCAATGCGGGACGGATTTCGCGCAACACGCTCACCCCGATCTGGGAGTGGATCTGCCGCGACCTGCTGCCGACCATGGCGCGCGACTACATCAAGGCGATCAACGACCAGGTCGCGGCCAACAATCCCAAGGAAGTGCTGAAGATCGCATCGACCTTCCAGACCAAGGTCCTCAAGGTTCTCGAGAACATCCTCGCCTCGCCCGACGGCACCGAGCAGGCGCGAAGCAAGCTCGCGCAATACACCGCCTCGCGCACCGCCTTCGACGACGTGACGAAGATGCAGCACGTGCTGCGCGCCGGCGATGCGCTGCCGAAGTTCAACGCGAAGCTGCCCGAGAAGATCGCGAAACTCGACGACGGCCAGGTCACCCAGATCACCGCGCAGCTCGATGCCTTCAGGAAATCCCACCCGCAGGCGCTACCCTTCGCGCTGGCGCTGCTGGCGAGGCGCCTGAAGACATCCTGGCAATTGGTGCGCCTCGCCACCAAGCCCGCCGCCAGCAAGAACGCCGCCGACGTCGCCGCGACGCCCTATGCTTGCGTCGTCCCGATGGTGCTCGACCGGCTCGACGACAAGCGCCTCGCGCTTCGCATCGCGCTCCGCCACAACCGGGTCCTCGTCGCGCGCGACCTGCTCGCCGATATCTACGACACCGAATATGCGCTCAAGGTCCGCATCGACGGCATCGAGCAATCGGAATGGGGCATCCGGCTGCAGCAATTGATGGACGCGATCGCGGCGCTGGTGTCCGCCGAGGTCAGCCGCTTCCCCTCCAACGTCGGCCACATTCTCGGCTCGCGCCGTTTGCGCAGTCACGACACGCTGGGTGGCAAGCTGAGCTATCTGGCCTGGAAGGGGCGCGACGCGGTGCAGGACGGTGCGGCGGTGTTTCGCAAACTACTCGGACAAAGCTAGAACTGGAAAAGTGCGCAGCGGTTTTCCGACAAGATCGTGAGCAGACAACAAGGCGCGTCAGTGCGGCGCGCGCGGCAGGCACAGGAAGCGATCGAGAAATCGCCCTGACAGCACGAACCTGAACCACCAATACATCATTCGCCGCGTCGTCATTGCTGCGATCCTTCGACAGCCCACCACCGGCTATAGCGACCATTAGCGCAGGTGCAGCAATGCACATGTGATGTGTTTCACATTTGCCGCCGGCGCGCGCCGGCGCTTTGTCGCGGAACTGTCACGAGCGCAGCCGATATATGCCCGTATCGCGCGAAAATGAGTTCTTCGGCCTGGCCCGTCGCTCCTATCTTCGGCCGCACCGCATGGCGCGATGGAAGGAACCCGCGATGAGATCGATCCGACTGACACTGACGACGATGGCCTGGCTCGTGGGCGCGCTGGCGCTGACATCGACGACGATGGCGCAGACCGCGCCGCCTGCAAGCAATGCCGAGCCGACCGCGGACAACGCCGTCCTGCTCACGGTCATGTTCAAGCACGACCAGTCGCGCCCGCTCAACGAGCTGAACGCGCAGCTCGACAAGCAGGGCTTCTACAAGGCGTTCCCGCCGCCGGGCGTGGAGGTCGTGAGCTGGTACGTGATGATGGGCATCGGGCAGGTGATCACGCTGCGCCTGCCGGCATCGCGGCTGCGCGAGGTCAATCGAATCATCGAGGATACCGCATGGGGTCCCTACCGCACGGAGTTCTATCCGACCTACGATTATAAGGCAGTCGGCATGACGCAGCACGACAAAGCCACCCGCAACTGATACCGGCGTTATTGAATTGGGCGAAGCCCGATCGGCTTCGTCCAATTGCAGGACAGTGGCTGCCGCTCACGCATGTCGCGCGAGCCGCGAAAATCTCTCGATATTGCCGCACCTCCGAGCGCGACGAGCAGCCAGATGTAAAAACTTCTTCAAGACAATCCGGACAATTTTAAAAGAGATGGGGGCTTTAACGTTACCCGGACAATTCAACAATTACGCTGAAGCTCTCCATATTTGAAGCCCTCCGCATCGCTAACACACCGCCACGGAACGGGAGTGGCTTGCGATGAACGATGGGATTGTAGAACTCGCCGGACGGAGGGCAGTAACCTTCGGACGGCGAAAGGTGACGCCGCGCGCCTGCGTCGCCGACGGCAAGCGCCACTTGCGCGCGTTTCTCGCCGAGGTGCTCGAGGATCTCGGCTTCGTCACCAGCGAATGCGCCAGCGCCGACGAGCTGCAAACCGTGCTGACGAGCGAATTGCCGGACTTGATCCTGCTCGGCATCGCCGCCGACGGCATCGAACCGGGAAAATTCCTGGAGACGCTGGTGCGCGGGGCGTTTGACGGCAAGGTTCTGGCCGTCGGCGCCCGCGAGTCGATCATCGTCAAGGCCGTGCAGCAGGTCGGCGAGGAATACGGGCTTGCGATGCTGCCGCCGCTCACCACGCCGTTTGCCGCGGAGACGCTGCGCGAACGCGTCGCGATGCTGCTGCCGGAGGAGCCGGCGCCGAGCCCGGCCGTGCATGTCGGCGAGGCCCTGCATGCGGGCTGGCTCGAGCTCTGGTACCAGCCCAAGATCGACGCGCGCACGCTGGTCCGCTGCGGCGCCGAGGCGCTGGTGCGAATGCGGCATCCGACCTGGGGCGTGGTGCCGCCCGCCTACTTCATCCCGGAGGCGCATGACCCGCATTTCCGCGGCCTGTCGGAGTTCGTGGTCGAGCGCGCCGTGCAGGACTGGCATTACCTGCTGGAGCGGCAGAGCCCGGTCGATCTTTCGATCAACCTTCCGGCGTCCTACCTGAAGGAGCCGCAGGCCGTGCGCGATCTCTGCCGCCGCGTGCCGACGCATCCGGCCTTCGGCGGACTGACGATCGAGATCGCCAGCGACGAGGCGATCCGCGATCTCGAATTTCTCACCGAGGCCGCACGCGAAATCCGCTTCCACAATATCGGCCTGGCGATCGACAATCTCGGCGCCGACTGGCCGGGGCTGATGGGTCTGGACAGGATTCCCTTCATCCAGCTCAAGGCCGACCGGCAATTCGTCACCGGCTGCGGCAATGACCGCCTGAAGCGGACGGTGTGCCGCCACATCGTCGAGCTCGCGCAGGGCTGCGGGGTGCGCACCGTGGCCGAAGGCGTCGAGAGCCGCGCCGACCTCGTGTCCGCGAACGAGCTCGGTTTCGATCTCGTGCAGGGCTATCTGTTCGGCAAGCCGATGCCGCTGAAGAAGTTTGCGAGGAGCACGCTGACGCGGACGGTGATGGGAGGGAATGAATGAGGCAGCGGCCTCACGCAAACCGCCGCGCGAAGAAGACGCAGACGACCACGAGCGCGGTCGCTGCGATCATCTCCCCATCAAAGATAGCTCTCCTAGCGGCAGACCCAGGCGCCATTGACCAGAACGCGGGTGCACGTCGGTGCCGCGACAGCGGCGCCTACGGTCGCTGCACCTACGGCTGCTCCACCGACTACGGCGCGGCGCGTCGTTCGCCGCGCGACGCCAGCGACACTCGCCGGGGTCGCTGGTCGCCCTACGCGGGCCTGTGCGCTCTGAATCGAGAATGAAACACCATCCTCCTCCGACCACTGCACCGAGCCCATGGCTGCGCAGGCAATAACGGCGCCGGCCAACCAAAAATGTGTTCCGTGTCGCATGACGTCCTCCGTCCCTTGGCCAAAGTTTCTGCGGATTTCTGTCAGTCGAGTGAGGATGCCGATCACCGTCCCATCAGCGAAACGGGCAGACCAGCCAGGCGGATACTGTCACTGTGATCGCGAAATAGCGCACGCGATGCACCGAGGAGATAACTCTCCCATCCAGAGGGACACTGCGTGCAAGAACAGACGTTGATCTAGATCAACGTTGGCGGTCGCATGACTACCGCGCCAGGTGATGGTCGCGCCAATGACCGGATGGAAGCGCGTTCGATCAAGGTCATCAACTTCAGACCTTGGTCGGGATGCACCGCCTCACGCATACCGCCGCGCGAAGAAGACGCAGACGACCACCAGCGCGGTCGCGGCGATCATGCTCCATGCGACGGGCTCGTGCAGAAGGAAGCCGGCGAGCGCGAGGCCGAAGAACGGCTGGAGCTGCTGCAATTGACCGATGCGCGCGATGCCGCCGATCGCGAGCCCGCGGTACCAGAAGATGAAGCCGACGAACATGCTGAACACGGAGACGTAGGCGAGCCCGATCCATGCGGGGACGCCGACGCCTGCCCAGGCCGGCGGCCAGGTCAGGACCGCGACCGGCACCATCAGCGGCATTGCCAGCAGCAGCGCCCAGGAGATCACCTGCCAGCCGCCGAGACGGCGCGACAGCGCGGCGCCTTCGGCGTAACCGAGCCCGCACAACACAATCGCGGCGACCATCAGGAGATCGCCGGTGACTGATGCGGTGCCGTCGTTCGAGAGCGCAAAGCCGGCCACCGTGGCGCTGCCGAGGATCGCGAACAGCCAGAACAGCGGCTGCGGGCGCTCGCCGCCACGCAGCACACCGAACACGGCGGTCGACAATGGCAGCAGGCCGATGAAGACGATCGAATGCGCCGACGTGATGTGCTGGAGCGCGAGCGCCGTCAGCAGCGGAAAGCCGAGGACGACCCCGAGCGAGACGATGGCGAGCGCAGCAAGATCCTTCCGCGCCGGCCACGCCTGACGGAGCAGGCCGAGCACGGCCGCACCGATCAGCGCGGCAATGACGGCGCGCGCGGAGGTCAGGAACAGCGCGGAGAAGCCGCCGACCGCGACGCGCGTCGCCGGCAGCGAGCCGCTGAAGATGATGACGCCGAGAAGTCCGTTGCCCCAGCCACTGCCCGCGGATTGCATGTCGCCTCGCTCTCTTGGGCGACGATCCTCGGCCCGAAGCGGTGGCGAAACCAGTGACAATCCAATACAATCTGGTCAAATTGTACTGGTATGGAAGGTCATACACTTGGGCGGCGAGACGCGAACGAAGGGACGGGGCGGAACGCGGACCGTCGACGTGATCAGCGCGATCCGGGCCAAGATCGCGGGCCGCGCGCTCGGTGCCGGCGACCGCCTGCCGTCGATCCGCAGCCTCGCCACCACGATGGGGGTTTCGCCCTCGACCGTCGTCGAGGCCTATGATCGCCTGGCCGCCGAAGGGCTGATCCGCGCCCGTCGCGGCTCGGGCTTCTATGTGTCGCCGACGGTGATGCCGCCGCTGGCGCTTGCCGAGGTCGAGCCGCGCCGCGACCGTGCCGTCGATCCGTTCTGGGTCTCGCGGCAGTCGCTCGATGCCGACGCCGCGGTGCCGAAGCCCGGCTGCGGCTGGCTGCCGCCGGACTGGATGCCGGAGGCCGCGTTGCGCCGTGCGGTGCGCGCACTCGCGCGCACCGAGGCGAGCCTGCTGACCGACTATGGCAGCACGCGCGGCGCGCTGCCGCTGCGGCGGCTTTTGCTGGCGCGCCTCGCCGAGGACGCGATCGAGGCGTCGGTCGACCAGCTCATGCTGACGGGCTCGGGCACGCAAGGAGCCGATCTCGTCTGCCGCTTCCTGCTCCGTCCCGGCGATACCGTGCTGGTGGACGATCCCTGCTACTTCAATTTTCGCGCGCTGCTGCGGGCGCATCAGGTGAAGATCGTCAGTGTGCCCTACACGCCGTCGGGCCCGGACGTCGCGCGTTTCGAGGCGATCCTCGCCGGCGCACGGCCGCGCCTCTACATCACCAATTCCGCGCTCCACAATCCGACCGGCGCGACGCTGTCGCTTCCGACCGCGCACCGGCTGCTGACGGCAGCCGCAGCGCACGACCTGACCATCATCGAGGACGACATCTTTGGCGATTTCGAGCCGGAGCGCTCGCCGCGCCTTGCCGCGCTCGACGGGCTCACCCGCGTGATCCGCATCGGCAGCTTCTCCAAGACGCTGTCGGCCTCGGTGCGCTGCGGCTACATCGCCGCGCGCGCCGACTGGATCGAGCATCTCGTCGACCTCCAGGTCGCAACCAGTTTTGGCGGCCCGAGCCCGGTGTCGACCGCGATCATCGCCAACGTCCTGGCCGGCGGCCGCTATCGCAAGCACATGGACGAGCTCAGGCAAAAGCTCGTACGCACCCGGCGTGATGTTGCTCGGAAGCTCCAGGCCTTAGGCGTCGAGCCCTGGCTGATGCCGCGCGGCGGCTTCTTCCTGTGGTGCGGCCTCGCCGCCGGACAGGATGCCACCGCAGTGGCGCGTGCCGCGCTCCAAGAGGACGTCGTGCTGGCGCCGGGCAATGTGTTCAGCGTGTCGCAGACGGCGCCGGACTTCATGCGGTTCAACGTTGCGCACATGAACGAACCGCGGATGTGGGACGTGCTCCGGCGGGCGCTGAAGGCCCAGTCGAAATGACCGGCCGCTAATACAACGGCTCCTCATACACAGGTTGGCCGTCGAGCAGCAGCCGCTTGATGGCGGCGCGCCCGGACGGCAGCACGGACGCGACCACCCGCAGCTTTTGCTGGTTGCGGGCCTGCTCCAGCTTCTTGCCCTCGCCTTCGGGCACGAAATAGCTTTCCAGGCCGTAGTGGATCGTCAGCTTGTCGCAGAAGGCGCGCCGGGGCGAGCCGCAGGACGCGCCGTAGGCGAGGCGGCCGCGGATCAGCACCTCGGGAGCCGTGACCGGCACGGGCTCAGCGTGCACCGAGACCGCCTCGTAGAGACCATTGGCATTGGGCGCGAGCTTGACGAACACGACGGGATTGCGCTCGGCGGCCGGCTGACCGGCGAGCGCGCCTGCCGGCAATTGCGAGATGTCGTAGCGCAGCACGACATAATCGCCGCGCAGGAGATCGCGGGGGTCGACAGGCTGCGTCTGCAAGGTCACCTCACGGCCGTTGCGCAGGATCTGCATGCGATCGGCGACCATCAGCACCAACAGCACGCATTGGACCAGGATGGCGACGCCAAACAGCACGGCTTTCGGGATGCGCTGCCAGAGTTTCGTGACGGACGGGATCATCTCTGTCATCGCTCGGTCCTCGGC
>NZ_JBFULT010000248.1:0-10542 GCF_054049755.1 Bradyrhizobium sp. P5_C11_2 | reverse complement strand
CCGTCAAGGTGACGCTCGGCCCCAAGGGCCGCAACGTCGTCCTCGACAAGTCGTTCGGCGCTCCCCGCATCACCAAGGACGGCGTCACCGTCGCCAAGGAGATCGAGCTCGACGACAAGTTCGAGAACATGGGCGCGCAGATGGTCCGCGAAGTCGCCTCCAAGTCAGCCGATGCGGCCGGCGACGGCACCACCACCGCAACCGTGCTCGCGGCTGCGATCGTTCGTGAAGGCGCCAAGTCGGTTGCCGCCGGCATGAATCCGATGGACCTGAAGCGTGGTATCGACCTGGCCGTGGAAGCCGTGGTCGCCGACCTCGTCAAGAACTCCAAGAAGGTCACCTCGAACGACGAGATCGCCCAGGTCGGCACCATCTCCGCCAACGGCGATGCCGAAATCGGCAAGTTCCTCTCCGACGCCATGAAGAAGGTCGGCAACGAGGGCGTCATCACGGTTGAAGAAGCCAAGTCGCTCGAGACCGAGCTCGACGTCGTCGAAGGCATGCAGTTCGACCGCGGCTACATCTCGCCCTACTTCGTCACCAACGCCGACAAGATGCGCGTTGAGATGGACGACGCCTACATCCTCATCAACGAGAAGAAGCTCTCCTCGCTGAACGAGCTGCTGCCGCTGCTCGAGGCCGTGGTGCAGACCGGCAAGCCGCTGGTCATCGTCGCCGAGGACGTCGAAGGCGAGGCGCTCGCGACCCTGGTCGTGAACCGTCTGCGCGGCGGCCTGAAGGTCGCGGCCGTCAAGGCTCCGGGCTTCGGCGATCGCCGCAAGGCCATGCTGCAGGACATCGCGATCCTGACCGGCGGCCAGGCGATCTCGGAAGATCTCGGCATCAAGCTCGAGAACGTCACGCTCAATATGCTCGGTCGCGCCAAGAAGGTGATGATCGACAAGGAGAACACCACGATCGTCAACGGCGCCGGCAAGAAGGCCGACATCGAGGCGCGCGTGCAGCAGATCAAGGCGCAGATCGAGGAGACCACCTCGGACTACGACCGTGAGAAGCTCCAGGAGCGTCTTGCCAAGCTCGCGGGCGGCGTCGCGGTGATCCGCGTCGGCGGCGCGACCGAGGTCGAGGTGAAGGAGCGCAAGGATCGCGTTGATGACGCGATGCATGCGACCCGCGCGGCTGTCGAGGAAGGCATCGTCCCGGGCGGCGGCGTCGCCCTGCTCCGTGCCTCCGAGCAGCTCAAGGGCCTGCGCACCAAGAACGACGACCAGAAGACCGGCGTCGAGATCGTGCGCAAGGCGCTGTCGGCTCCCGCTCGCCAGATCGCGATCAACGCCGGTGAAGACGGCTCGGTGATCGTCGGCAAGATCCTGGAGAACAAGACCTACGCCTACGGCTTCGACTCCCAGACCGGCGAGTACGTCAACCTGGTCACCAAGGGCATCATCGACCCGACCAAGGTCGTGCGCACCGCGATCCAGAATGCAGCCTCGGTTGCGGCCCTGCTGATCACCACGGAAGCCATGGTCGCCGAGCTGCCCAAGAAGGGCGGCGCCGGCCCCGCAATGCCCCCGGGCGGCGGCATGGGCGGCATGGACTTCTAAGGTCCGGCCGTTCAGGCAAGCCAAAGAATGCGAAACCCCGGCAGCGATGCCGGGGTTTTTGTTTTGACACACGGTGCAGCGGCCCCCTCTTTCGTCGTTCCGGGCGGCGCGAAGCGCCGAGCCCGGAATGACAGAGACCGTGGCTCCTCACTGCTCCTATCCCGATCGCCCCATTCGTGTATGATCAAGGGCGCGCGCGATCGATCGAATATTTCTGTCGCCGCAAGATGCAATTAAAAYGAGGTTGGCGATCGAGCGTCCGCAGGATACCCTCCGCGCATGCGAACGAACCAGACATTCCGGCTTGTTCTCATCAAGCCGTCGCATTACGACAGTGATGGCTATGTGATCCGATGGTGGCGGGGAGGTCTGCCTTCCAATTCGTTGGCGTGTCTTCATGGCATCGCGCTCGATTGCCGCGAGCGCCGGGTTCTTGGCGCTGAATTCGACATCGACATTGAAGCGATCGACGAAACCAACCGGATGGTGCGGGTCGAAGCTCTGGCACGCTCGATCAAGGCCGCCAATGCCGGTATGGTGATGCTGGTCGGCGTACAGTCCAACCAATTTCCACGAGCGATTGATATCGCACGACAATTTCGAAGCCGGGGCATCCAGGTCGCGGTCGGCGGCTTCCATGTTTCGGGAACACTGGCGATGTTGCCGGATTGCGACCCAGACGTTCGCAAGATCATGGATCTCGGCGTGTCGGTTTTTGCCGGAGAGGCTGAGGGGCGTCTCGAGCATGTCCTGAAGGATGCCGTCGCCGGGCAGCTTCAGCCGCAATACAATTTCCTCAATGACCTCCCGCACCTCGAAGGCCAGCCGCTGCCGATCATACCCCGAGAGCAGATCAAGCGGGTGATAGGTCGCACCACTAGCTTCGACGCCGGCCGCGGCTGTCCCTTTCAGTGCTCGTTCTGCACGATCATCAACGTGCAGGGTCGCAAGTCACGTCGCCGAACTGCTGATGACATCGAGGCCCTTATCCGCGCCAACATCGCGCAGGGCATTCATGCCTTCTTCATCACCGACGACAATTTCGCCCGCAACAAGGACTGGGAGGTGCTGCTCGACCGCATCATCGAGCTTCGCGAGAAGGAAGGATGGCAGTTGAGCTTCACTATCCAGGTCGATACCCTTTGCCACAAGCTGCCGRAATTCGTGGAGAAATGCGCAAGGGCTGGCGTGCGAAGGTGCTTCATCGGTCTGGAAAACATCAATCCGGACAGTTTGCTCGGCGCCAAGAAGCGACAGAACAAGATCACGGATTACCGTGAGATGATGCTTGCCTGGAAGCAGGCCAAGATCGTCACCGTCGGCGGCTATATCCTGGGTTTCCCGAACGACACGCTTGCGTCGATCGTCCGTGACATCAAGATCATCCAGGACGAGTTGCCGATCGACATGCTGGAATTCTTCTTCCTGACGCCGCTGCCCGGGTCAGAGGACCACAAGACTCTGTACTCCAAGGGCGTCGCGATGGATCCGGATCTCAACAAGTACGATTTGGACCATGTCACGGTTGCGCACGCGACGATGTCGCAGGCCGAATGGGAAAGTGCCTACGCGACGGCCTGGACCACCTATTATAGCTGGACGCATGTCGAAACGATCATGCGGCGGGCCGCAGCTACCGGCAACAGCGTCAACAGGATCAAGACCTTCGTTCTCTATTTCAGAGGCTACCATCCTATCGAGCATGTCCATCCGCTCGAGGGTGGTGTGCTCCGCCTGAAGAGCCGGCATGAGCGCCGTCCACATCTGCCGACGGAACCGGCGTGGCTGTTCTATCCGCGCCTCGTCGCGGAAACGGCGACCAAAGCAGCTCGCTGGGCGACGCTCGCAATCCATCTCGAGCGGCTTGCGCGCAAGGTCAAGCGCGATCCGTATCGGCTCGCATATGCTGACAAGGCGCTGACGCCTTCGACCGATCAAACCGAGAGCCTCGAATTGTTCAAGACGAGATCAAGCCGGGCCTTTCTCGATCAGCGGCGACACATCGAAGAAGCGCAGGGGCGGAAGATGCCCGCCACGTGAGGCGCGCCGTCGCGCCTCACCACACCTTCCCCAGCCGCTCGAAGCGCGGCTCGCCTTCGTTGTTGAGCGACCAGAAGATCCGCCTCACCCGGCCGACGAGATTGTCCATCGGCACGAAGCCCATGGCTCCCATCGCGCGGCTGTCGGTGGAGTTGTCGCGGTTGTCGCCGAGCACGAAGAAATGGCCTGCCGGGACCGTGTAGACGTTGGTGTTGTCGTAGAAGCCGTTATCGATGCAGTCGTAGGTCTGGTAGCTCGCGCCGTTCGGCAGCGTCTCGCGCCAGCGCTTGACCCCGGCGCCGTCATCGGCACCGCAGGCAGAGCCGGCAATCACCTCTTTCAGAGCGACGCGCGTCACCGGGCGATCGTTGAGGATGAGCTGCCCCTGGCGCATCTGGATGCGATCGCCGGGCAGCCCGACCACGCGCTTGATATAGTCGACCGAGGTGTCCTTCGGCGTCCGAAACACGACGATGTCGCCGTATTCCGGCGCGGCGGCAAAGACGCGGCCCGAGAGCAGGGACGACGCAAGAGGAAACGAATAAGGACCGTAGCCGTAGGCGTATTTCGCGGCGAACACATAGTCGCCGACGACCAGCGTCGGGGTCATCGAGCCGGACGGTATGTTGAACGGCTGGAACAGGAAGAAGCGGATCAAGAACGGCGGCGACCACAACACCGGGATCAGCAGGATCAGGATGACGATCGCCTTCCACTCCCGGGATTGCGCCGACGGCCGGATGGTTTCCTGAAGAGTGGTCATGTACCGGCCCCTGCCCAAGATAATTTCAAGACAAATTCCAAGACAAATTCAAGACGATCTGCCATCGAGAGTAGCGCAAGCGATGGAACGCGCAATCCCGGCGCGCCGTGAGCTTGGTCGCGTATCTCCGCGACTGCGTTCAACGCGGGCGGCTCGGCCCGGACAGATGAAGGGCCGCCCGTGGGCGGCCCTTCTGCTTCACGCGCTGTCGTTCACGCGCTCTCGGGCGCCTTCAGGCGCACGAGCCGGGTCAGCAGGGCATCAAGGCCCTCGCCGTTACCGGCATGGAGGTCGATGCGGCCGACCTTCTCGACCAGCCGCTCCAGCGACTCCAGCTCCTTGAGCCGCAGCAGCAGGGGGTTCTCCTCCATCAGGCGGGCGGTGTTCAGGAGCGAACGCGTCGCCGCGGTCTCCTCCTGCCGGCGGATCAGGTTCGCCTTGGCGACCCGCTCCGCCTCCACCACCTTGTTCACCAGCTCCCGGATTTCGCCGGGCAGGATCACATCCTTGACGCCGAGCTCGGTCACCTCCACGCCGGACTCCGCGACGCGTGCGCGCACATAGTCGCGCAGCTCCGCATCCAGCACCGCCTTCGCAGACAGCACCTCGTCCAGCGTACGGCCGGCCACCGCCTCGCGGATCGCGAACTGCACCAGCCGGTACAGCCACGCATCCACGTCGGGCACGGTCGCAACCGTGCGCTCGGGATCGACGATCCGGCGGAACGCCGTCAGCGTCACCCGCAGCGCGATGCGATCCTTGGTCAGCATCTCCTGCGCGGTGATCTCGACCGCCTGGGGCCGCAGGTCGAGGCGCTTCACCTCGATCTTGCGGCCGACGGTCCAGAAGGCGTGCCGGCCGGGCGCGAGCCGCYCCACCAGCCGGCCCTCGACATAGAGCAGGCCGGCCTCGTGGTTCTCGACCACCGCTTCCATCACGACGGTCGAACGGTTGCGCTCGATCATGGTCAGGTGCCGCGCGCTGACCTTGGGATCGCGCGACACATCGATGCGCTCGACATCGATGCGGGTCGCGACCTTCCAGTAGACGCGCACCTGCCAGGGCGTCATCAGATGCACGGGCCGGCCGTCGAGGCTGACGATGGCGATCTCGTCCGCCTTGGTCTCGATCGCCTCGAACAGCTCGGCGGCGAGATCAGGCCGCGCGGCCTTCAGCACCGCGTAGCGATCCGCGGAGAATTCCTCACGGACCACATCGCGCACCTCGGCCTTGAGCTCGTGCAGGGGATCGAACAGGCGATGCTTGCCGGGCGCGAGCACGCGCACGAGCTGCCCATTGCGCGTAAGCAACGCACGCTCGCCATCCTTGACCGTCACGTTCAACGTCAGCAAATGCCAGGTCTTGTTCAAAGTCATTGGCACGCCTCCTTCGTTTGCGCCCGGCCGGATGCCGGACGACAGGTTTCGTTCGCAAAGGACGTGAGGACGCGGACGACGCTTCCTGAAAAATCGGCGGGCCGGGGCTTGAGCTTGCGTGACGACGGGCGCACGCGCGCGATCGCTCGACGCGTGTCGAGCGGTCATGCGGAGCCACCCGGCATCAGCGCAAGCGGTATCTACCCGCGGCGCAAAGCCGGTCTCACAGTGTCGTTGTTCGGACGAAAGCCTTTTGGGCAATGCGGCCGGACGGCGACTGAAGCGCGCGTCCGGTCCCCTTCAGAGGTATCAGCGTTTTAGGCTGAAACGGAGCGCTGGAGCGGGATTCGAACCCGCGACAGGATGAGTCACAATCATCTGCTCTACCAAACTGAGCTATCCTTTGTGCAAGAGACCGGAATCGAACCGATGCCTTCGGGTGTTCAACCCGACGCTCTCCATGAGCTACGTCCTGCGGTTTTCTTCATTCGGCGGAACACGAGACCGGAAACCGGATCGCGCCAGTCGGGATCTCAACGAGCCCGAACCCATGGCCTAGCGAAGGAGCGGGCTAATAGACGAAGCACGTTCGGGGTGCAAGGGGGAAAGCTGAGATTTTTCGTCACACGCCTTGCGCTGTGAYGCGATCGTCACACCGCGACGTGACGTCAAGTACGCGACATCTCCTGGAAGCACGCCCTCACCCAGTCGATCGTCACGCGCGTTGCGGCGTCGCGCTTGAGGTGGTTTTGCACGAGCAGCCAGACGTCGCGCCGCTTCGGCAGCAGCGTGGCACGCAGGCGGCGATCGCCGAGCAAGTCCGCGCAACTATACTCCGGCAACACGCCGGCGGCCTGATGCGCGCGGATCAGATTACGGATGACGCGAACGTTGTCGGTGACGCAGCGCGCGCGGGCTTGCTTCGTGCGCAGGAATTGCGTCTCCGGAATGGCACCGAGTTCGTCCGGATAGGCGCATAGCACCGGCTCGCCCTCGGTCGTAACAGGCTCGAAATAATACAGCTTGACGTCGCCGAGCCTGGAGATCGCGAAGTCACCCTTGTCGGGTTTGCGCAGCCGGATGGCGAGATCGGCCTCCCAGCGCGAGAACTTGACGTTCTCGCTCGAGGTGAGGAATTGCAGCGTCAGGCCGGGATTGGCGCGCAGGAAGTCGCTCGCGCGCGGCGACAGAACCTCCTCGGCGACCGTGTTGGTGGAGGCGATGCGCAGGCGTCCCACCGGACCTGCCAGGCTCTCACCGAGGCGACCGATCTCGGCGGCATGTGCGGCCATCGCCTCGACATGCGCCAGCACCGCCTCGCAACTCCGCGTCGGCCTGCGGACGCCGTCGGCGGCCTCGAACAGACGCAAACCGAGCGCACGCTCGATGCGCGACAGCCTGCGCCCGACCGTCGTCTCGTCGATGCGCAGCCGCGCGCTGGCGCCCGCATAGGTGCCCTCGTCCCTGACCGCAGCGATGATGCGCAGATCGTCCCAGTTCATTGTGCGAGGTTATACCGGCCGGGAGCGGCCTGCAATATTGCAGCCACCCGCTGCAATATCCCTGCATATCGGCAGGCATTCCCGGGGCTATGTTCGCAGCACCTTTTGCCCCGGAGATTTCCAGACCATGACGACCGCAAAGACCCTGCTGCAGCTCGCCGGTGCCGACCTCAACCCGCCGCGTCTTGGCGACGCCGCGCTGGTGCTGATCGATATCCAGAACGAATATCTCGCAGGTCCTCTCGCTTTGCCCGACGCCCGGCCCGCCATCGCGCGAGCGGCTGCGCTCCTGGCACGGGCACGCGAGAGCGGAGCCGCGATCATCCATATCGCCCATCGCGGCAAGGCCGGCAGCCTGTTCGATCGCGGCACTGAGCGCGGCGCCATCGTCGCCGAGCTAAGCCCCCGTGCCGGCGAGCTGGTGATCGAGAAGGAGTTGCCGAATGCGTTTGCCGGCACTGATTTGCAGGCGCGCCTTGCGGCAACCGACAGGAAGAACATCGTGCTGGCCGGCTTCATGACGCATATGTGCGTCAGCTCCACGGCGCGCGCCGCGCTCGACCTCGGCTTTCGCACGACCATCGACGCCGACGCCTGCGCCACCCGCGACCTGCCCGACGGCCGCGGCGGCACGCTGGACGCCCGGACCATCCACGAGGTTGCACTCGCCGAGCTATCCGACCGCTTCGCGATCATCGCGCGCGGCGATGCGCTGAAATAACGGAGCAACGCGATGCTGCAACTCTATTTCTCGCCGATGGCCTGCTCGCTCGCGAGCCGCATCGCGCTGATGGAAGCGGGCCTCGATGCGCGCTATCATCAGGTGCATCTCTTGACCAAGCAGGTCGCGGACGACGACAGCGATTTCCGCGGCGTCTCGCCGAAGGCCGCGGTGCCGGTCCTGGTGCTGGAGAACGGCGAACGGCTGACCGAGAGCGCGGCGGTGCTGCAATACATCGCCGATCTGAAGCCGGAGACGGGGCTCGCGCCGCGGTTCGGCGATCCCGATCGCTATCGCCTCCAGGAATGGCTGAGCTTCATCGGCGCCGAGATCCACAAGGCGTTCCTGTTTCCGACCTTCTGGTACAAGGACGACGGCTCGCTCGCCAAGCCGCGTGCCCGCATCGCGCATACATTGTCGGTACCATCAGCGCACCTTGCGGACCGCGAATTCCTCGTCGGCCACAGCTTCACCGTCGCGGATGCCCACCTCACCTGGGCCTTGCTGCTGCTGCGTCCCGCGGGGGTCGACATCGCGCAATGGCCATCCCTGTCGGCCTATCTCGAACGCATGCAGGCGCGGCCCGCCGTGAGGGAGGCGATCGCAACCGAGATGGGGCTGCGCAAGATCGTGGCGGCGAGCCCGGCGTGACAGGATGTCACGGCCGGCAAATTTGACGGTTCCAAAGCAAGGGCATTGATGCCGGCGCGGCATGCGCTAATCTGGAGGGATATTTTTCGATATTTCCCTGGAAGGCATTCATGCGTGCTCCTTCTGGAATATTGCCTCGATTTTTCCTGGCCCTCCTCGCCTGCTGGCTGTGCCTGGGTCCCGCATCGGCGGAAACGCGGGTCGCCCTGGTGATCGGCAACGGCGCCTATGCCTCTACGGCGCAGCTTCCCAACCCGTCGCACGATGCCGAAGACGTCRCGGCCTCGCTCAGGCGCAGCGGTTTCGAGGTGCTCCAGGGCATCGACCTGCGCCAGGCCGACATGCAGGACCTGACCATCCGCTTCGCGCGCGCGGCGAGCCGGGCCGACGTCGCCATGTTCTA
The DNA here is from genome assembly GCF_054049755.1 of Bradyrhizobium sp. P5_C11_2. NCBI lineage: Bacteria > Pseudomonadati > Pseudomonadota > Alphaproteobacteria > Hyphomicrobiales > Nitrobacteraceae > Bradyrhizobium > Bradyrhizobium sp. P5_C11_2. The sequence continues at coordinate 1,521 of NZ_JBFULT010000248.1, read as the reverse complement.
CTACAGCGGCCATGCGATGCAGTACAACGGCGTGAACTACCTGATGCCTGTTGACGCCGTGCTGACCGACGAAGCCGACCTGAAGCGCTTCGTGCGGGTCGACGACATCGTGAACGACCTGCAGCAGGCCAAGAACCTGCGCATCCTGGTGCTCGATTCCTGCCGCGACAACCCGCTGGCGGAAGGCCTCAAGCGCTCCGCGACCCGCGCCGCCTCGCTCGGACGGGGATTGTCAAAGGTCGAAGCGCCGCGCGGCACGATCGTGTCGTTCTCGACGCAATCGGGGCAGGTCGCCGCCGATGGCACCGGTCGCAACAGCCCCTACACGACCGCGTTCCTGAAGCACATCGAGGAGCCGCAGGAGATCGGCGACGTCTTTCGCGACATCAGCAGCGACGTCTATGACTCCAGCGGCAAGACCCAGCTGCCGGAGCTGTCGCTGTCGATCATCGGCAAGTTCTACCTGAACGGGCCGGTGTCGGTCACGGTCGCCCCGGCCGCGCCCCAAGCGGCGCCGCGGGCCGACCCGTGCGCGGCTGCGGAGGCGCATTGGAAGGCTGCGGACGGCATCGGCACGCTGGGGGCCTACGAGGACCATCTCGCCAGATTCCCGAATTGCATCTTCGCCACCCTCGCCAAGGCGCGGGTCGAAGGGTTGAAGCAGAAGACGGCGTTGGCACCTTCCGGTAACGCCAGAACCACGGGAAGCAAGGATTTCGACGGCAGCTGGGACGTGACGTTGAACTGCCCGACGACAGGCAAGGCGCAGGGCTTCACCAGGCCCCTGGCTGCCACCGTGACGAACGGCGTGTTTCACGCCGAGGCGCAGGGCCAGGGCAGCGTCAACCGGCTGGAGATCGACGGCCAGATCCCCGCGGACGGCAAGACCACCTTGAGCGCGCGCGGCACGACAGGGGCGAGCACTTACACCCTCAATAACCTGCCGCCCGGCTCTCCCTACGCATTTACGGTCGATGCGCAGTTCGAACGCACCCGCGGCAGCGGCAAGCGCAACGAGGCGCGTGCCTGCAACCTGGTCTTCGTCAAGCGCTGAGCCCCGCGATGATCGCGCTGCCTCGCGTGCAACGCTCTCTCACACGCCCGTCTGGCTGATGAACTTGGTGTTGAAGTAGCCTTCCATCGCCTCGGTCCCGCCTTCCGAGCCGTAGCCGGAATCCTTGATGCCGCCGAACGGCACTTCGGGCAGTGCCAGACCAAAGCTGTTGATCGACATCATGCCGGCCTCGACCGCCGCGCCGATCGCAGCCGCCGTCTTGGCCGAGCTGGTGAAGGCGTAGGAGGCAAGGCCAAAGGGCAGCCGGTTGGCCTCCTCGACCACGTCGTCGAAAGACGAGAAGCGGGAGATCAGGGCGAGCGGGCCGAACGGCTCCTCGTTCATCGCGCGCGCATCCTTCGGCACATCGCTCACCACGGTCGGCTCGAAGAAATGGCCCTTGTTGCCGACGCGTTTGCCCCCGGTTTCGAGCCTGGCGCCCTTGCCGACGGCGTCCTGCACCATGC
>NZ_JBFULT010000247.1:0-10577 GCF_054049755.1 Bradyrhizobium sp. P5_C11_2 | reverse complement strand
GTTGCGGCGACCCCGTCGCTATGGCGCCGAGCGACGGCGGCCTATGCGAAATTGCTCGAAATCCTGCTCGCGGCCTGTGTCGGCATTCTCGTCATCCCGGTGACGCTGCAGATCATATCGCGCTACACCCCACTCATTCCCTCCTACATCTGGACGGAGGAGATGGCGCGCTTCCTGTTCGTCTGGACCATCATGATCGGCGCCATGGTCGGCATCAGAGAGTCGCAGCATTTCGAGGTCGACATCTGGCCTGACCTGTCACGCCGAAGCGAGGCCATGGTGCGGATTCTCGCCCGGCTCGGCGTGCTGGCGATGGCGTTGGTGTTTGTGTGGGGCGGGCTCGAATTCACGCGGTTCGCCTGGAACCGTACGTCTGAACTGGCCGATCTGCCGCTCTGGATGATCCACGTCGCCTGGCCGGTGGCCGGGGTGACGTGGATCATATTTGCGGGCGAACAGATCGTCGACGAGATGCGGATTCTGCTTGGGGCAAAACCATGAGTGGGAATGTTCTTTCTGCCGGGCAGGCCGCACTGGTCCTGTTCGGGGTTTTCATCGGCCTGCTCATCATTCGCGTGCCGGTCGCCTTTGCGCTCGGCCTTGCCTGTGTGCCGATCCTTTTGATCGAGCCGCATTTGTCGATCATGACGCTCGCGCAGGAGACCTTCAACGCCTACAATTCGTTCATCCTGCTGGCGGTGCCGTTCTTCCTGCTGACCGCCAACCTGATGAGCATCGGCGGCATCACCGACCGCCTGGTCGCGTTGTCGCGCTCGATGGTCGGGCATTGGCCGGGATCGCTGGCGCAGATCAATGTCGTGCTGTCGGTGTTCTTTGCCGGCATCTCCGGTTCCTCCACCGCCGACGCGGCGAGCCAATCCAAGATCTTCATCGATGCCCAGACCAAGGAGGGCTACGACCTCTCGTTCTCCATCGCCATCACCGCGGTGTCGGCCGTGCTCGCCGTCATCATCCCGCCCTCGATCCTGATGATCGTGTGGGGCGGGCTGATCTCGACTTCGATCGCCGCGATGTACCTCGCAGGCATCGTGCCCGGCCTGCTGATCGCAGGCGCGCAGATGGCGACGGTGCATGTCTATGCCGTGCGCCGCGGCTATCCGACCTACCCGAAAGACAGCTGGGTCGATATGCGCTGCGCCATCTGGCGGTCGATACCGGCGCTGATGACGCCGTTCATCATCGTCGGCGGCATCCTGCTCGGGTGGTTCACCGCGACCGAATCCGCCTGCGTCGCGGTGCTGTATTCCGTGGCGCTGTCGACGTTTTTCTACCGTGAAACCGGGGCGCGCGAACTCTACAAGGCGCTGCTCGACACCGGACGCCTGGCCGGCGTCGCGCTGTTCTGCGTCGGCACCGCGAGCGCGTTCGGCTGGCTATTGGCCTATTACAAGATCCCGCAGGAACTGCTGGCCAACGTCTCGACCTGGGGCATGGGCGCGACCGCGGCGGGTTTCTTCATCGCCTTCTGCTTTCTGGTGGYGGGCTGTTTTCTCGACGCCATTCCGGCGATCATCATCGTCGGTACCGTTCTCGAACCGCTGGCCAAATCGGTCGACCTGCATCCCGTGCAGTTTGCCATCATCTCGATCGTCTCGCTGGCGTTCGGGCTGGTCACGCCGCCCTATGGCCTGTGCCTGATGATCGCCTGCTCGATCGCCGGCGTGCGGCTGCGCTATGCGCTGAAGGATACGGCCATCATGCTGGTCCCGATGCTGCTGGTGCTGGCCGCATTGATCATCTGGCCCGAGGTCTCGTTGTTCCTGCCGCGGCTGATCGTGCCGGAGATGCTCAGATAAGGCCCGATATCGCGATCCCGCGGCCGACGGCCGCGGGATCGATTCAATTGGTCACAGATTGCTCTCGGTGATCGCGGCATAGACCATGCTGCGCAGCTCGCGCCGGATCGGATAGGCGCTGGACGGGAGTACCTGCGTCATGAAGATCGCGATCAGCTCCTCGGCGGGGTCGATCCAGAACGAGGTGGTGGCCGCGCCGCCCCAATTGTATTCGCCGGGGCTGCCGGCGATCAGCGTCTCGGCCGGGCGCATGGTCACGGCGAAGCCGAGCCCGAAGCCGATGCCGTTATAGGTCGCCTCCGAGAACAGCGAGCGCGATACCTCGGGGAGGAAGCGGCCGCCCGGGATGTGGTTGGTCGTCATCAATGCCAGCGTCTTCGGCCCGATCAGCCTGATCCCGCCGAGCTCGCCGCCATTGAGCAGCGCGCGGCAGAAGGTGAGATAGTCGGCGACCGTCGAGCACAGGCCGCCGCCGCCGGAGATGAAGGAGGGCGGGGACAGGAACGAGCTCGTCGCCGGATCGTCCTGGAGCGTCAACCCCTCGCGGCGCTGGCCGGCATGGAAGGTCATGCCGCCGCCCGGGTCCGCCGAATAGCAGGCGGCGAAACGATGCGCCTTCGAGGCCGGCACGTGGAAGTCGGTGTCGGTCATGCCAAGCGGATCGAGGATGCGTGCCTTGAGGAACTGCTCGAACGGCATGCCCGAGATTTTGCCGATGAGATAGCCGAGCACGTCGGTCGCGACCGAGTAGTTCCAGGCTTCGCCCGGCGAGAATTCCAGCGGGATTTTTGCGAGGCCCTCGATCATGGTCTGGAGCGTGCCGGATTTCTCGACCTCGCCGATCTTCTCCGTCCGGTAGGCGGCATCGACATTGGAGCGCTGCTGGAAGCCGTAAGTCAGCCCGGAGGTGTGGCGCAGCAGGTCGACGATCAGCATCGGCCGGGTCGGCGGCCGGGTCAGGAAGGATGGCGCGGTGCCGGCGACGAACACGCCGAGATCCTTCCATTCCGGAATGTATCTGGCGACGGGCTCGTCGATGGCGACGAGGCCCTCCTCGACCAGCATCATGAAGGCGACGCAGGTGAGAGGCTTGGTCATGGAATAGATGCGGTAGATGGTGTCGTCCTTGACCGGCAGCTTGCGCTCGAGATCGGCAAAGCCCTGGACCGAGCTGTGCGCGACCTTGCCGCGGCGGTAGACCAGGAGATGCGCGCCCGGGAAGCGTCCGGCATCGATGTACCGGTTCCTCAGGTGTGCATCGACGCGGTCGAGCGCGGCCTTGGACAGGCCGACGGATTCGGGCGAGGCGGGGCTGGGGGCGAGCATCGGTTCCTCCGGGGCAGTTTCTCGACAAGGTGATAGCCGAAATGACGGCCCCATTCCAAGCCGGTCGCGCTTAACGCGGCCCCGCCGACTGGTGTAGGCTCCACCTTGGAACACGTCCAGGGAGCCCCAAGGAATCTCAAAAGGGGCCAACGAGAAAAACTTAAGGCAAACGCACCATGACCCAGTTCAACGAGACCGAGCTCACCGAAGCCGTCGTCAAGAGCTTCGACAACACGCCGAACCCGCGCGCGAAATTCCTGCTCCAGGAACTGGTGAAGTCGCTGCACGATTACGTGAGCAAGACCGGTCTCACCTTCGAGGAATGGGAATACGCCATCGATTTCCTGACCCGCACCGGCCAGAAATGCACCGACACCCGCCAGGAATTCATTCTCCTGTCCGACGTGCTCGGCGTCTCCATGCTGGTCGACGCGGTCAACCACCGCGACCGCGAAGGCGCCACCCAGACCACGGTGCTCGGCCCGTTCTATGTCGGCGAGCACAAGGTCACCGCGCACGGCACCGACATCTCGCCGAACAATCAGACCGGAGAGCGGATGTTCGTGCAGAGCCGCGTCACCGATCTCAAGGGCAAGCCGCTCGCGAATGTCCCGGTCGACGTCTGGCATGCCGACGATGACGGCTTCTACGATTCACAGAAGCCGAACTATGACGAGGTCGGCGCCTCGGCGCGGGCGCGCTTCATCACCGACAGCGACGGCCGCTTCTTCTTCCGCACCATCTTGCCGTGCAGCTATCCGATCCCGACCGACGGTCCCGTCGGCGAGATGATCGTGCAGACCAAGCGTCATCCGATGCGCCCCGCGCACGTGCACTTCCTGGTCAACGCGAAGGGTTACGAGCCGCTGATCACCCACGTCTTCATGGACGGTGACAAATATCTCGATTCCGACGTGGTGTTCGGCGTCAAGGACGACCTCGTCGCCAAGGTCGAGCCGCGCAACGATCCCGCGATGCCCGACGGCACCAAGGCAAACGGGCAGTGGCACTTGATGACTTACGAATTCCACCTCAAGCCCGGCGGCGGCATGGCGCCGAAGCCGCTGGGGGTGAAGGCCGAGGAGCCGGCGTGAGGGTTCTCGGTTGGGGCGCAAATTCAAAACCGTGCGGCCCTCGGGGCGCCACTATGTCCGCTGTGCTTTCGGTAGCGGCGCAACAGCGGACCTACCCGGAGGTCCGAGTTGGGCCATTAGCGGACTATCGAGTACGCCACCGTTCGCACAACTGGCAATTCGCCGAAACGACTAAAGTGACGCTTCTTCGCTGTGGAAGTCGAGCCTAATTCCGTTGACCTTGCGCTTGCGCAACATCGCGGCCAATCGATCGGAAACGAACCAGCAGTCGGTATAGCGATGCTCGACCCAACATGCCCGCCCGTCAATAACGGAGACGTCTAGCGTACAATGCCACGGCCCGACACGCTTGCTGTAAGCCCAATTGTCGGTGTTGGCCTGTCCGACCACGTCGAAATGACTGCGCTGCGCGATGATCGAATCGATCCGCCCCACGACGTTGAAGATAAAGTGCTGCTGCTCGGCCCGAACGCTACCATCCTTGTCTTCGACTATAACCGGAAAGAACTGGTGCCGCCCGGGGTCAAGCTCTTCAACGGCGTCCTTTACGCGAGAGCTGACCAAGTCGCCTCCTCGACGCATCAGCATCCAGTCGCTCATGGTCTTGGCTTTGGCCAGCCTGACGCGCCGCGGCATCACCTCGGAGGGAATTGGCACCCCGCAATTCCAACATACTCGCTTCAGCGACCCCGGCTGAACGAAATTATTCTCGAAATAAGCTTCTAGAACGTTGGCGTCTTCGGCGGAATATCCGATCACCGACTTGCCATACATACCCCTTATGATCCACGCCATTTTCTGTTTTGCCTCGTGAGGTTGCGACGACCAATCTTTAGATGAAGCCAGACGAGAATGCCGTCCGGCGAGATGGTCAGTAGGTGCCATTTTGCGTCCCGGCCGACTGACGGCTTTGTACGCTCGCGGTCATTGCAGTGATCCCAGTCAACAAGACCGTTTACGATCCGTCCAAGGTGCCCATGCTACTACGTGCGCCATGACCATTCACAAACTTTACAGCGGCCTCGCCGCTTTGCTTTTGCGCGAGGGAATGCGCCTGACCGCGGTCTTTGTGGGCCTGGGCGCTCTGGGTTTGCTGGCGGCTTGCGGGGTGGGGACGACGTCACGTTTCGCTACAGGCTGTCCTTTTCGGTCGGCGTCAATGGAGCGGTCAGGTCTGGCTCCAGCATCATCGCAGTGCGCTACTGGACCGGGGGGGCCTCCTGGGGAACCGGTAAGACGACCTATTCCATCGTCAAGGGCGTTGCCCCCGTCATCGACCTTGGCCAATACGGCATGCTGGTCGCGTCGATGGCTTCCGATGGCACGGAATGGTTCAGGCGTAAGAAGCAGTACGGACTGGTTTGCGAAAAGTCGCTCACGGCGGACTCGCTGCCCGGAAAGTTCAGCCAAGAGCCGGCGGCGCTCGCCAATCTGCGCGACGGCAAGCGCGACTTAACCGACGATTCATACCCCGCCTTCATCTGGTTTCCGCACGGCCAGCCCTACGAGCGGGCGCAGCAGCTCTGCCCGGAAGAATTCTCTCGCGTGATCGGCGCGAACATCGAATTGCGACCCGTTACGATCGAGGTAGCACCCGACGCGCCGCTGCTGACTAGACTGACTATCAGTACCCCTTGGTTGGATGAGATCAGAGCCGATCACGCGAGGCTGGGTGGAGTCACCACTAGAGCTGGAATTTTCAAGCCGCGCCGCACGATCATGATCGAAACAGACGACCCCACAAACTGACACCGGCTTTGAGGCTGGAAGTCGCCTTTGGGTCACAAGCGGCGGTCGGGGACAGCGCCAGCCGTGTCCGGTCCACCTCAAACGGCCGACCTTGCAACCTCAGGTGTAGTCTTCGCTCCGGGCCGACGTTGTAGGCAATCAGGTTGAGGAGGAAACCGGCGGCGACGCGAGTTGGGCCTCGATGTTTGGTCTTTGCTCGCCTCGTGTTAGACTTCGCCTGCCCGACCAGGGAGAACAGCCATGACCGCCGAGTTCGATGAAGACCGCTTCAATATGGCTATCCGTAAATTTCTGAAGCATGTCGGAGTTACATCGCAGCGTGAAATTGAGAACCTGGTGCGTAGCGGGGCGGTGAAAGGTGGCAAGCTCAAACTGCGAATGACCCTGTCCGCTGAGGGGACGCCGCTGAAACATGTAGTCGAGGAAACAATCGCACTCTGACGATGTCCCGGCTGCCCCGGCATTGCCGCCCTCTTGGTGGAGCATTCAATCCTGTTGACTTCCAGCAACGACTGCTTTGGGTCACCAGCGGCAATGCTCTGACGAACGATAATGTCTCCGCTTGGCCGCCAGAAGCTGACGTCCGCGCCTTTGCGCCCTAACGCGCGTGCAGCAGCGCCAGCAACACGACGACCGCGCAGGCGAGCGCCGCCGAGGTCAGCTTCCAGAACATCAGCGGGCTGCGCTCCAAGAGCGGCGTGATCCGGGTGTCGAGATAGGCCGGATTGGGCGAGCGCAGCTCGAAGACGAATTCGGACAGATCTTCGTGCCGCTTGTAGGGATCTGGATGCAGCGCGCGCCGGAGCGCGCCGTCGACCCACGCCGGCACGTTGCGGTCGTCGTCGGCCGGGCGATATTGCAGCCTCCGCACGTCCGATTTTCGCCGGATCTTCGCGATCTGGGTGCCGTAGGGAAGCTTTCCCGTGAGCATCTGGTAGCAGATCACGGCCAGCGAAAACATGTCGGAGCGCGGCGAGCCGCCTTGCCCAAGAAAATACTCCGGCGCCGTGTATTGGACCGTTCCCAGGATTTCGTCGGTCTCACCTAGCGGCGCGGCCTCGGTGACGCCGGCCACCCTGACCGATCCGAAGTCGATGATCTTTGCGGTGCCGGTCTTGTCGATCATGATGTTGTCGGGCCGCAGATCCTGATGCAGCATCTCCATGCGATGGAAGGCGCGCAGGCCCGCGGCGATCTGCTCGACCAGTCCGCGCACGGTCTCGAGATCGGGGCGCGGATTGTCGGTCATCCACTGCCGCAGGGTCTGTCCCTCGATGAATTCGGTCGCGACATAGAGATAGCTGCGCCGCCGCGACTGTGACAGCGGTTTCAGCACATGCGGGCTGTCGATCCGGCGCGCGATCCATTCCTCCATCATGAAGCGCTTGAGATAGGCGGCGTTGTCGCGCAAATCGATCGACGGCARCTTGAGCGCGACCGGTTCCTCGGTTTCCGTATCGACGGCAAGATAGATGTGGCTGCGGCTGCTGCCGTGGATCTCGCGGACGATCCTGTAGCCGTCGAACATCGCCCGCGGCTCCGGCAGTGGCGGAAGCGGCAGCTGTGACGTCTGACTGAAAATGCCGGCCGGCTCGCGCTGCGGCACCGCGTCGATGCGGAGAATCTGGACGGTGATGTTGTCGTCGCTGCCGCGCCGGTAGGCTTCCTCGACGATCGCCTTCGCGGCGCCGTCGAGTTCGGCTGCATGCTCGGCGATAGCGCTGGTGATGAAGCGCTGCTCGACGAATTCGTAGGCGCCGTCGGTGGCGAGCAGGAAGGTGTCGYCGGCCTCGATCTCGAACGCCTGGTAGTCGATCTCGAGCTGCGGATTGATGCCGAGCGCGCGGCCGAGATAGGTCTGCACCGACGAGACGATGATCCGGTGATCGTCGGTCAGCTGCTCGAGCGCCTTGCCGGCGACGCGGTAGATGCGGCAGTCGCCGACATGGAAGATGTGCGCGGTGGTGGCCTTGATGACCATGGCGCTCAGGGTGCAGACGTAACCCTTATCGCGGTCATAGGCGTACTGGCTCTTGCGCGTCTGCGCGTGGAGCCAGGAATTGGTCGCATCCAGCACGCGGCGGGCGGACGTCTTCACCGTCCAGGATTCCGACGTGCAGTAATAGTCCATCAGGAAGCTCTTGACCGCCGACTCGCTGGCGATCTGGCTCACCGTGCTGCTCGAGATGCCGTCGGCCAGAACGGCCGCGATGCCCTTCAGGCTGAGCTGCGGCTCTTCCGGAATCAGGACGCCGTGAAAATCCTGGTTGACGGGCTTGCGACCCCTGTCGGAGTGCTGGCCGACCGAAATCTGAAGACCGCGGGTCATCGTCATCACCGGGCGAGGGGAGCCTCACCCTGATCGGGCGAGGCTCCCCTGTCGAGACGTATCAGGCCGCAACGCGGGGCTGCGTGGTCTTGCCGGCCTGGCGCTTCGGCAGGGTCATGACGTGCGTGGCGTAGAGCGTCATGCCGGTGAAGGCGAGGCCGCCGACGAGGTTGCCGAGCACGGTCGGGATCTCGTTCCAGATCAAATAATCCATGATCGAGAACTTTGCGTGCAACATCAGGCCCGACGGGAACAGGAACATGTTCACGACGGAGTGCTCGAACACCATGTAGAAGAACACCAGGATCGGCATCCACATCGCGATCACCTTGCCGGGGACCGAGGTCGAGATCATGGCGCCGACGACGCCGGTCGAGACCATCCAGTTGCAGAGCATGCCGCGCAGGAACAGCGTCGCCATGCCGGCCGCGCCGTGTGCGGCATAGCCGAGCGTTCGGCCCTCGCCGATGTTGCCGATGGCGGCGCCGACCTTGTCGGGGTCTTGGGTGAAGCCGAACGTCGTGACGAAGGCCATCATGAAGGCCACGGTGAAGGCGCCGGCGAAATTGCCGACGAAGACGAGGCCCCAGTTGCGCAGCACGCCGCCAAAGGTGACGCCCGGGCGCTTGTCGATCAGCGCGAGCGGCGAGAGCACGAACACGCCGGTCAGGAGGTCGAAGCCCAGCAGGTACAGCATGACGAAGCCGACCGGAAACAGCAGCGCGCCGACCAGCGGCTGGCCCGTGTTCACGTTGATGGTGACGGCGAACCAGGCCGCCAGCGCGAGGATGGCGCCGGCCATGTAGGCCCGGATGATGGTATCCCGGGTGGACATGAAGATCTTGGATTCGCCCGCATCCACCATCTTGGTGACGAATTCCGAAGGCGCGAGATACGACATCAATGGTCCCTTTGCTCGTATGAGAGATCGACGCGCCCTCCCATGAGAGCGCGGCTGCATGTGATTGGCCGTGCGGGCGGCCTGCCGCGCACGAGGGCCTGGAGAGGTTTGGAAGCCTTGGGAATCGCGTCACGACGACTGAGCCGAGGAGGGCCGCGAAGCAGGTGAGCTTCCGGGTTGCGGCCGCCAGAGGCTGCAACAATGCGGCAAAGCCGCAGTCTTCGTTGACGTCACTGGAAATGCAAGTTGCGTGCCGGGTGGCTGCGCCAGAAAAAACAAGCAATATCAATCGGATGATGCTCGTCTGGATCTGCCTTTTGTGCGCTCGATGGCCTTTTGCTTGAGCGAATGCACAAGCTTTGTGCGTCGCACAATTATTGAGCAAGGCGCAAATTTCGCGTGCGGAACATGCCTGCGACAGTCTGGCGCGCTATCCCTAACTCATTAATTTGAAACGCCTTTTGGCGGCGGCGGGCTTGGCATGAAGCTTGAATAGTTACAAGCGACGCCATTGAAGCCGTCCCGCGAGACTTCTCATCCGAATTTGCTGACGCCACCCGGGCGGGGGTTTCCCCGTCGCGCGTCCGCATGCGCCTTTTTCGGCGTCACGGACGGACGGGCTGCTCGTGCGCACTGACGCAATCATTCGCAACGACGCAAAGGACGACACAACCCATGACCAAGCGCATTCGCCGGCCCTCGGAGACTGGCCTCAGCCGCCGTCAATTGTTGAAGGTCACCGGCTCGACCGCCGCTCTTCTCGCCGCCGCCAAACTGAATTTCCCCGCCGGCGCGTTCGCGCAGGACGCAGGCCCCGAGGTCAAGGGCGCCAAGCTCGGCTTCATTGCGCTGAGCGATGCCGGCCCGCTGTTCGTCGCCAAGGACAAGGGCCTGTTCGCCAAATACGGCATGCCCGATGTCGACGTGCAGAAGCAGGCCTCCTGGGGCACCACGCGTGACAATCTGGTGCTCGGCTCGGAAGGCAACGGCATCGACGGCGCGCATATCCTCACCCCGATGCCGTATCTGATCTCGGCCGGCAAGGTGACGCAGAACAACCAGCCGACACCGATGTACATTTTGGCGCGGCTCAATCTCGACGCGCAGTGCATCTCGGTCGCCAAGGAATATGCTGACCTCAAGCTCGGCACCGACGCCACGCCGTTCAAAGCGGCGCTGGAGAAGAAGAAGGCCAGCGGCAAGGCCGTTAAGGCTGCGATGACCTTCCCCGGCGGCACGCATGACCTCTGGATCCGCTACTGGCTCGCCGCCGGCGGCATCGATCCCGACAAGGACATTGAGACCATCGCTACTGGCTCGCCGCCGGCGGCATCGATCCCGACAAGGACATTGAGACCATC
>NZ_JBFULT010000246.1:0-10606 GCF_054049755.1 Bradyrhizobium sp. P5_C11_2 | reverse complement strand
GACGTGGGCAAGCAGCACGAGATCCTCGCGCTGGCGCGTCGAGGCCGGGCGGTTCTTCCAGGCGAAATAGCCGCTCGGACTGACGTCGAGGACCTTGCACAGGCGCGCGACCGGGAAGTCCTTCTTCGCCGCGTCGATGAGGCGGAACCTCATCGACTTCCCTCCTTGGCGAAAAAAGCTGTGGCCCGCTTCAGGATCTCCCGTTCCTGACGCAGCACCTCGTTCTCGCGCCGCAGGCGCTTGAGCTCGGCGGCCATGTCCTCCTGCCGATCGGCCGGCGGGTGATCCATCTCCCGCTCACGCCGGCCCTCGATCCAGGTGCGCAGCGTCGAGAGCCCGACGCCGAGATCGGGGGCTACCTCGCGGCGGGACCGCCCGCTCGTCTGCGCCCATCGCACCGCCTCAGCGCGAAACTCAGGGGTAAAGGTCTGCTTCCGGTCTGCCATCGGAAACCCCCTCCTTCAGGAAAAGAGCTCTCCACTTTCTCAAGGCAAGTCCGACGTGACGATCATCGCTTTTCCGGAGGAGCGCGCGATGCTCGTCGAGAAGGATGGCATGGGTGTCGGGAAGATGCTGGCGGCAACGGATGCCGTGCTCCTCGTGATCAAACCTGCCTCCAGCCGGCGGAACCTTGACTCAGCCGACCTGCGACTGCTGCAACGGCGCGCACAGGGAATGACCGTTCAGAGATGTCGTGGGGGCGACAGGGTGGCCGGGATGGGCGCAAAATCGACTATCGGCCTTCAAGTGACAGCGTGACGAAAGCGCATCGCTGCATTCCGCCCTCATGACCTCGGGGCAGTCGAGACTTGGGCGCATCGGGTGATGACGCGTCTGAACTGCTAGGGTGTCCTGCTTTGAGCAGACCCAAGGACGTTGACCCAAAGCACGATGGTCGAGCTGCGCGGGTCCGGATTACTGAAGCGATGCGGCCGCCTGCTCTCGAAGCGGAAGCTGTCGCCTTCCGTCAGCCGGAGCGTTCGCGCCTCGACGACTAAGGTCAGGCGTCCCTCAAGGACAAGTCCGGCCTCTTCGCCTTCATGACTGAACAACTCGTCGCCCGCGCTGGCACCGGGTTTCAGGACCATATGGAATAGGCTCATGCCCTGTGTTCCGCCGGGCGGCGTCAGCAACTGCTTGGTGATGCCGGCACGCCAGAGCTGCAGCTCAGGTCGATCCTTCTGGAACACGACGATCGGATCTGGATCGGGCTGGTCGAGGGCGGGCTCGAATAGCCCACCGAGCCCAATCTGAAGCGTGTCCGCGAGGAGCGCCAGCACGCGGAGCGACGGCGAGGATAGGCCGCGCTCGACCTGGCTTATGAAGCCGATCGACAGGCCCGTGCTGGAGGCCATCGTTTCCAGCGAGAGGCCCCGTGCGCGCCGCAGGCTGCGCAGGCGCTGCCCGACTGCCCTGTCCACCGGTTCCAGGCCCATCGCGTCGCCTCGCGAAATGCTCACCGCCACACCAGCCTGCCTCCATCCCAGCTTTCATGCACGTGAAATCTGCTTGCGTCGACAAGCAAATCATGCGGTATTCTTCACTAACGTGAAAGCGACCGCGACGATCGCCTCGCGGTCCGACCACCTGACGGGAGCGGCATCATGAGAAGACGGTTGGCCAGCCTGTGTCTGTCGTCGGCGCTGCTCTTCGGGCTGCTGGGGCATGCGAGTCGTGCCCAGCCACTGAAGGTCGGCGCGACGCCGACCGGATTGCCGTTCACGTTCCTCGACACCAAGACCAACACCATCCAGGGCGTGATGGTCGACCTCGTCAACGCGGTCGGCAAGGAGGCGGGCTTCACGGTAGCGGTCGAGCCGCTGCAGTTCTCGACCCTGATCCCGGCGCTAACCGCCTCGAAGATCGACATCATCTCAGCGGCAATGTTCATCACGCCTCAGCGCAAGGAGGTCGTGGCCTTCTCGGCGCCGGTCTACAGCTACGGCGAAGGCCTGATCGTTCCAAAGAGCGACACCAAGGATTACACCTCCTTCGCCGACTTGAAGGGCGAGATCGTGGGTGCCCAGATCGGCACCGCCTTCGTAGAGCCGCTGAAGAAGTCGGGTCTCTTCAGCGAGGTGAAGATCTACGACACGATCCCCGACATCATCCGGGACGTGAATTCCGGGCGGCTGAAGGCCGGCTTCGCCGACGCGCCGATCCTCGCCTATTACGTCAAGCAGGGCGCGTTCCCCGGCGTGCGCTTGGTCGAGACCTTCAAGCCGACGGTCGTCGCCTCGGTGGGCCTCAGCGTGCGCAAGACCGACACTGCGCTTCTCGACAAGATCGACGCGGCGCTGGCCAAACTCAAGGCTGACGGGACGCTGCAGGCGATCCTGACCAAGTGGGGCCTGCCGCCGTCGGCTGATCGGTCCTGAGCGTCGTGCGCGACTTCCTCGCGGACGCGCAGGACTATCTGCCGATCCTGCTGCAGGGCGTTCAGCTGACAGTCCTGATCACCCTCGCCTCGCTGGTGGTCTCGACCCTGCTGGGCTTGGTCTGGGCGGTGCTGCGGGTCTCCGGCAACGCTGTGCTGGCAGGTTTCAGCGCGGTGATGATCAACATCCTGCGCGGCATTCCGATCATCGTGCAGCTATTCTACATCTACTTCGTGCTGCCGGATTTCGGCCTATCGCTCACGGCCATCCAGGCCGCGATCATAGGGCTCGGCATCGCCTACTCGGCCTACCAGGCCGAGAATTTCCGTGCCGGCATCGAGGCGGTGGATCGCGGGCAAGTCGAGGCCGCGCTCTCGATCGGCATGGGCTGGGGCATGACCATGCGACGGGTGATTCTTCCGCAGGCGATCCGGATCGCGCTGCCGCCCTACGGCAACATCATGATCATGATGCTCAAGGACTCGTCCCAAGCCTCGACCATCACGGTGGCGGAACTCGCCCTCCAGGGCAAGCTCATCGCGTCTTCCACCTTTAAGAACACCAGCGTCTACACGATGGTGGCGCTCATGTACCTGGCGCTCAGCTTGCCGCTGATCCTGTTGGTCCGCCATTTCGAGGCCAAGGGCCGGCACAGATGATCGTCCTGGAGAATGTCCGCAAGCATTACGGCGCGCTGGAAGTGATCAAGGGCGTCTCCGCCGAAGTCGCCAAGGGCGAAGTGGTCTGCATCATCGGGCCGTCGGGCTCCGGAAAGTCGACCCTTCTCCGCTGCATCAACGGGCTCGAAGCCTATGACGGCGGCGAGATTCGCGTCGGCGGCCAGCGGGTCGATCGGGATGCGCGGAGCATCAAGGGGATCCGCACCCGCGTCTCCATGGTGTTCCAGCGCTTCAACCTGTTCGCCAACCGCACCGCACTGGAGAACGTCATCGAGGGGCCGATCCACGTGAAGGGCGAACCTCGCCGGGAGGCCGAGGAGCGGGCCGGCGGACTGCTCGCGCGGGTGGGTCTCTCGGGCAAGGAGCACGCCCGGCCGGACCAGCTCTCCGGCGGTCAGCAGCAGCGTGTTGCCATCGCGAGGGCGCTCGCCATGCGGCCTGACGCCATCCTGTTCGACGAGCCGACCTCTGCGCTCGATCCCGAACTCGTGGGCGACGTGCTGCAGGTGATGCGGGGACTCGCCGACGAGGGCATGACAATGATCGTCGTGACCCACGAAATCGGCTTCGCCCGGGAGGTTGCCGACCGCGTGCTGTTCTTGGACGGGGGCCTCCTCGTCGAGCAGGGTCCCGCCGCCGAGGTCCTGAACCGCCCGCAGAATCCACGCACGCAGGACTTCCTGCAGCGCGTGCTGCATCCGCTTTAGGAGAGGCCGTGGCTGAACCCTTCCCGCTCGCCCCGTCGCTCTGGGCTACCACCGCGGCCCCCGCGCCGGAGACGCCGCCTTTGGCCCAATCCGGGCGGGCCGACGTGGTGATCGTCGGCGGCGGCTTCTGCGGCCTGTCCACCGCGCTGCATCTCGCCGAGCGGGGCATCCGGCCGGTCGTGTTGGAAGCGCGCGAGGTCGGCTTCGGCGGCTCCGGGCGCAACGGCGGGCAGGTCATCCCGGGGCTGAAATACGATCCCGCCGACCTCGTCGCCCGGTTCGGACGTGAGCGCGGCGAACGGCTCGCACGCTTCGCCGGGAGCACCGCCGATACGGTCTTCGATCTCATTGCCCGGCACGAGATGGATGTGCCGCATCGGCGCGCGGGCTGGATCCAGGGCGCTCACACCGAGGCCGGATTGGACGAGGTCGCGCGGCGGGCGGATCAGTGGGCGGATCTCGGCGCCCCGGCCCGCGTCCTCGACAAGGCCGAGACCGACCGGCTGCTCGGCACGGAACGGTACCTCGGCGGCTGGCTCGATGGCCGCGGCGGTGCAGTCCAGCCGCTGAGCTACGCCCGGGGTCTCGCCCGGGCCGCCCTCAAGGCCGGTGCCGCGATCCACGGCGGATCGCCCGTGACCGCCCTCGATCGGACAGGATCGGGCTGGACCGTCACCACGGCGCAGGGAGCCCGCCTCGCCACCGAGCGCGTCGTCCTCTGTACCAACGGCTACACCGGCGAGCTGTGGCCCGGCCTCGCCCAGACGGTGATCGCGGCCAACTCCTTCCAGGTCGCGACAGTGCCGCTTTCCGACAACCTGCGGCGCTCGATCCTGCCCGAGGGACAGGTCTCCTCGGATACGCGCAAGTTGCTGCTCTACTTCCGTCTCGACCATACTGGCCGATTGCTGATGGGCGGCCGCGGCCCGTTCCGGGAGCCGCGCAGCCCACAGGACTGGGCTCATCTCGAACGGATTGTCGGCAAGCTCTTTCCGCAGCTTGACGGCATCGCCTTCGACCACCGCTGGTGCGGTCGCGTGGCTATCACCCGGGATTACCTGCCCCATCTTCACGAGCCGGCGCCCGGTCTGCTCATCGACATCGGCTGTCAAGGCCGGGGCGTGGGCCTTCAGTCTGCGATGGGCCGGGCTATCGCTACGTATATCGCGTCCGGCGATGCCGACAGCTTACCCCTCCAAACCACGCCGATCGCGACGCTGCCGCTTCACGCCCTGCACCGCCTCTACGTCTCTGCAATCATCGCCTGGTACCGTCTGAGCGACGGCGGCATTCGCTGATGAATCGAGTCATCTAACGGGCAAGTTATCGGCTTAGAGACCTCCACATCTGCTTTCGGAATGCCGCCGAAGTGGCCTGAATGGCAACAATGGGCGCAAAGCCGAACCGCTGCTTTTGCGCTCAATAGCGGTCCAGCATGGCGTGATGCGGCCGAAAGCGGGACGACCGCTTTGGAGCATGTGTGCCGACAAAGCGGACGAGGTTTGCCGAGTTCTCTCGACGCGGGCGGTATGCAAATGCGAACGTTCTGCACCGCGGCAGAACGAGCTTCCAGACCGACTGTTTTGTGTTGCGTTGCCGGCCGGGAAACAACTTCGAACTGGCCGCAACTTCCTCCTCTGCGCACAAATCTGCCGCCGTGAGCCAGGATGCCGGCCCGCTCCACCCTTAACTGGCGCTCGGCGATGAGCCAGAACTCCAGTTCGTACCCGTTAGACCGGTGGTTGCGGTCCCACGGAGGTTTGTTCGCCAATGTGAGTAGTGGACAGATTCACGATTCGGCTGTCGAGGAGGCGGGGCTCGCAGTGCCCCGCCTCGATCAGCGCGGTGGATGGCTCAGCGGCCAGAAGCCGGGAAGCGTGCGCCCCAGACGTTGATCGTGGGCTCGGGCATCGAGGTGACCGGTGCTGCCACGATCTCTTGCCCGGCGATCGGGAGGACGCGGGACGAAGTGGCCCGAGCCGCCGACAAGACCGTGTAGCTAGACGGAGCGGACGGCGCGGGGATTGAAGCGGCGAAGCCGGGCGCCTCGAACTCGTGCCCCCAGGCGGTGAAAGTGCGGCCCTCGCCGGCGAAGGCGGAGGTGGTGAAGGCGCCGAGGCTGAGTGCGGCAACCAGGGCAGCAATACGAGCGGTCATATCAAATCTCCACGTGCTTCGTAAGGGCTTCATCAGATTTAGCGGCGCCGCATCTCAGTCAGATCGCGGTTCACGCGATCGCGATAGACATCGATCACCACCTTAATGCGGAAAGCTTGATTGAGATTTACTGTTCGTCTGGTCTCAAAGTG
Organism: Bradyrhizobium sp. P5_C11_2; assembly: GCF_054049755.1. Classification (NCBI taxonomy): domain Bacteria; kingdom Pseudomonadati; phylum Pseudomonadota; class Alphaproteobacteria; order Hyphomicrobiales; family Nitrobacteraceae; genus Bradyrhizobium; species Bradyrhizobium sp. P5_C11_2. The sequence continues at coordinate 4,532 of NZ_JBFULT010000246.1, read as the reverse complement.
CATCTCTGCATCTGTGATGACCGTACACACCGCGGCGACCGAAATCCTGAAAGGCGGCCGAATGGTTCTGAGATGCGCCTGAAAGATTCCGACGCGCGTGGCCTGCGGGATCGGTGAGATGCCTGAAGGGCGCGGCCCGACATACGAACGGCCTCCCGCAGAGCGCCGGCGCCAGCATCAGGTCGATGCCGGCGGCCAGGACGCTCTGCGGAAGGCTCCTGTGAGTGGCCGAGAGGGGGCGCTCTGACAGCGCTGGCTCGGCGCTTATGCCTGAGCGGAGCTGCCGAGCTCCAGGACGCGCTCGCGAAGCACGCGGCGCAAGACTTTGCCGACTGGCGTCTTTGGGAGCGCGTCGAGAAAGATCACGCGGCGCGGCACCTTGTATGCTGTCAACGAGGTCCGGGCGTGCGCGATCACAGCGGCTTCCGTGAGTTCGGGATTGCCCCGCACCACGCAGGCGACGATCGCCTCGCCCGAGCGCGCGTCCGGCACTGCGACCGCTGCCGCTTCCCGGATGCCCGGGTGGCGCAGGAGTACATCGTCGACTTCGCGCGGGTAGACATTGAACCCGCTGACGATCGCCATGTCTTTCTTCCGGTCCACGAGCGTGAGATACCCATCGGCGCTCATCGACGCGATATCGCCCGTCGCCAGGAAGCCGCAGCTGTCGAGAACGCGCGCGGTCTCCTCCGGTTGATTGTAGTAGCCGCGCATGACCTGAGGGCCGCGGATGTGGATCTCACCGGGCTCCTCCGGCATTGCGAGCGATCCATCGTCGCGGCGGATCTCGATCTCAGTCGAGCAGACCGGAAAGCCGATTCCGCCGCGCGGCACGTGTTGTCCGAACGGGTTCATGGCAGCAACACCAGCCACTTCGGTCAGCCCGTAGCCATCAATGATCGAGAGCCCGGTCGCCGCCCGCCAGGCCTCGGCAATGGCAGGCGGCAGGGGCGCCCCGCCGGAACAGCAGACAGCCGTCGCGCTGAAATCGACCTTCCGGATGCCAGGGTGCTGCGACAATGCCTGATACAGGCTCGGCACGCCCGCGATGCTCCGCAAACGGTGCCGTTGCATCTCCGCGACGAGACCATCCAGATCACGCGGGTTGGCGATCAGCACGCCGCAGCCGCCCAGGATGAACCGATGGATGACTTGGCAGATGAGTGCCAGGGCATGATAGAGCGGCAGGGCAACGAGATACGTCTCTCCGCGCTCGGTCCCGATGGCTGCGAACCACGTTCCCAGGATCAGGGCATTCGCCAGCACGTTCCCGTGGGTCAGGATCGCGCCCTTGGCGAGCCCTGTTGTGCCGCCCGTGTATTGAAGCAAGGCAGGATCGTCGCGTCCGACCTCGACCCGCGGCACCCTGACGACGGCCCGCGCCGAGACAGTGCGGCGCCACTGCTGCGCGCCATCGATATGCCAGGGCGGGATGAGGTTCTGGACGCGGCGCACGACGAAGTTCGTCAGCATGCCCTTCGCGCGCCCGAGCCCATCGCCGAGGCGTGTGACGATTACGTTCGGTACTTCGACGTGACGCAGAGCCTCCTGCAGCGTTGCACAGAAGTTTTCGAGCACGATGATCGTCTTCGCACCGCTGTCACGCAGCTGATGCACCAGCTCGGGCGCGGTGTAGAGCGGATTTACGTTGACGACGACGAGCCCAGCCCTGACCACGCCGAAAAAAGCGATCGGGTATTGCAGCAAATTCGGCAGCATGATCGCGACGCGATCGCCCGTGCGCAACCTGAGGACCTCGCGGAGGTGATGGGCGAGCCGCGCTGAGGCTTTGTCCAGGCCACCGTAGGTGAGTTCGCGACCCATGCTGCTGAAGGCGGGGCGATCTCGGAAGCGAGCGACCGTGGCGTGGAACATCTGGACGAGCGAAGTGAACTGCGCGACGTCCGCCTGTTCGGGAACGCCGGGATCGTAATGCGCGAGCCAAGCCTTGCTCATGGCAGTCTCCTCGAAGACGCGATGGCGCGTCAGCTTCGCTGACTAGCGGCGGCGTCCGCCGCACGTCCTGAAAGGACCCCGATGCCTTTCCGATCTTCCCTGAAAACCGAACTCCTCGGACGGTCAGCCGAGCGGGATGTACCGACGTGGACTAAGCGATCCGATACGGTGTCGGCTCGCCATCGTGCCGTGGGCCAGGACCATCGGCATGAAAGCAGAGAAGCCGACGGGCTTGCCGATGTCGACGTAGACAGCCTCCATGCCCCCTCGCATGTGGTAGGTCTCGTGCCAGAAGCCGGTCCCGCGCGAGTCCCTCAGGAAGTCCCGCCACCAGATCCGGTGTGGATCCGACTTCGACCAAGCCTCCAGGCTCGGCATGTCACGCCAGTACCAGCGCATGCCGATATGGGTCGGCCTCAGGCTGAAGATGATCCGGTTCTCGTTCGGCGTACCGCTGTCGTCTGCATCGGCCCCTCCACACCAGCGCGCTCCGGACGTTCGATCGTTCAGAGCCGGTCCGATCTCCGGCGAACCGGCTGACGCTTCGGGCGACGTCCCGATCGGTCGTGTCGAGGCGCGATCCCAAAGCCGGCGCGGGCATCAGCCGGGGAGCCCAGCCACGCGCAGGTGGTGGCTGAACCGCTCCGCCATGCCTTGGTCATGCCGGTAAGCGTTCGCCACCCTCGGAAGCGCGAGGCTGAACTTTGCGCTTCGCTGCAAGAGATCCGAGATCCACGTTGAAGCTTCATCCTTGCGTTCCAGAGCGACGCACGAGGCGGCTGCCATGACGTAAGCCATCAGGTAGCTCGGGCTCCTGAAGCTGGCCTCGGTCGCGTTCCGGACCGCCTCATCGAAGCGGTCCAGGGCATAGAGGGGGCTTGCGGCCACGCCCTGGAAGAATCCGGGAGCCAGAGGGCTTAGACCGATCGCGCGATCGATGCTGGCGAGAGCGGCGGCGTAGCGGCCCATCGCGGTTTGAGCCAAGCTGAGAACGGCCAGAGCCAGGGCATCGCCAGGACTAAGAGCAACGCCGCGCTCGGCAGCAATTAAGGCCTCGTCACATCGGCCGGTCACCAGCAGAGCATAGCTCAGGGCGCGGTGGCCGATCGGTAGGGACGAGTCGAGTTCCAGCCCGTGGCGGATGGCCTGCACGGCGTCTGCCAGCCGCTCCGGGCCAGCTTCGCCGGAGATCGCCATGCCGGCATCCGTCGCGATACAGAAGCCACGCGCGATGTGCCCCGGCGCATAGGTGGGATCCAGAGCAACGGCCCGCTCGACCTCCGCCAGCGCCGCCCTGACGCCACCTTGGCTGAACTGCAGCATGTGCGCGAGTGCTTGGAGCGTGAGCTCGTAAACATCGAGGCTTGCCGGTGGGCGACGCAGGCTCGCAGCCTGCTCGTGGCTCTGAAGGCCCGAAAACAATGTACCGGCAATCCGCGCCACCAACTCGTCTTGCACCTCGTAGACCTCGCCCGCCGCAAAGGCGTAGCGTTCTGCCCAAACGTGGCTATTCGAGGAGCCCTCCACGAGCTGCGCGTTGACGATCATGCGCTCGCCGGCGCGCCGGATGCTGCCCTCAAGCACGTAGCGCACGTCGAGGAGGCGCGCGACATCCGCCGCAGTTCCGCCGCTCGCCTTGGCTGCGAAAGAGCTTTGGCGAGCGATGACGGTGATGTTCCGGTTGCGGGCAAGCTCCGTGATGATGTCTTCGGCAAAGCCTGCCCCCAGAGCCCCATAGGTGCCCGGGCCGTCCGTGAATTCGTCGAAGGGCAGGACGGCGATGCTCGGCCAGAAGCTCGTCGAAGGCCTGACGTCAGCGCGCACGGTGTCTGCGGGCTTGGGCTCGTCGGGCAGGACCAGCATGTAGCCGCGCCGTGGGATGGTTCGGATGAGATCCCGTGCATCCGAGCCCATAACCTTGCGGATCTCTGAAATGCATTTGGTGAGGGAGTCGTCCGTGACGATGACGCCGGGCCAGCAATCCCTGAGGAGCTCATCCTTGCTGACGAGATCGCCCGCACTGGCAGCAAGGCGCCGCAGCACGTCGAAGGAGCGGGGACGCAGCTCCCGCCGCTGCCCGTCCTGTCCGACGACCTGCTCGCGCCGGAGATCGATTGCGACATCGGAGAGCGTGATGCTGTCGATCATCGAAGACAGATTTGTGTCCACCGTTTACCGCAGATAGCAATCACCATATGTCGGGAAACTCAAGGCGCGCGGCCGAATTCCGAGTGTGAGGAGGCCGACGCACGCGGGCCTTCCGCCACCAATGATCCCGCCGCTCGACAACAGCCCTACGCAATTCATTCAACGCGCGGCTCTGAGCAGTGAAGATTCGTCGGCTCTTCCTAGCAGCACCAGCAGTTCGGCTTACGCGGCTAAGCTCACGCCCTCCTCGGGGCCGATCGAGAGACTAACTGTTCAGTCCCGAGGTGAGATGGGTTGGGTCGTATCTGAACCGGCCTGGGTCGTCTGCCCAGGCTCGGCAGGTCGCTTCGTATGGCGTGAGGCCGCGTAGGGTCTTGAGCCGCCGGGCGAAGTTGTAGGCGTTGTAGGCATCCAGGAAAGCGGCGAGG
>NZ_JBFULT010000245.1:10868-23763 GCF_054049755.1 Bradyrhizobium sp. P5_C11_2 | reverse complement strand
GAAAACGACCAGGGAGTGTCAACCGATGTCGCCAGCGCAATCGAGCCCGGGTCAAACCGCGGAAGCCTGTGACGTGGTCGTCGTCGGCGCGGGCTTTGCCGGCATGTACATGCTGCATCGCCTGCGCGGGCTCGGTTTCTCGGCGCGCGTCTATGAGCAGGGCAGTGGCGTCGGCGGCACCTGGTACTGGAATCGCTATCCCGGCGCGCGCTGCGACGTCGAGAGCATGCAGTACTCCTACTCGTTCTCGGAAGAGCTCCAGCAGGAATGGGACTGGAGCGAGCGCTACGCGCCGCAAGCAGAGATCTTGAAATACGCCAACCACGTCGCCGACCGTTTCGATCTGCGCCGCGACATCCGGTTCGACACCCGCGTCGAGCGCGCCGCGTTCGACGAACGCACCAACACCTGGTCGGTGACGACCTCCGACGGCAAGACAGTCGAAGCCAAATTCGTCGTGCTCGCCACCGGCTGCCTGTCGAACGCGCGCAAGCTCGACATCAGGGGTCTCGAGAATTTCGAAGGCCCTGTCTACCACACCGGCAACTGGCCGCATGAGCCGGTCGACTTCACGGGCCTGCGCGTTGGCCTGATCGGCACCGGATCGTCCGGCATCCAGTCGGCGCCCATCATTGCCGAGCAGGCAAAGCATCTCACCGTCTTCCAGCGCACCGCGAACTTTTCGGTCCCCGCCCGCAATGCCGTGCTGACCGAGGAGGAGCGCGAGGCGTTCCGCAAGAACTATCCGGAAGTCCGGCGCTTCGCCCGCGAAGTCGCGCGCAACGGCATCTATGCCGAGCCGCCCGATCGCGGCGCGCTCGACGATGGCGACGACATCAGGCATGGCAAATATTCGGCGCGCTGGGAGCGCGGCGGTCTCACCTTCATGTATGTCTACAACAATCTCGGTCTCGACCGCACCGCGAACGACACCGCGGCAAACTTCGTGCGCGGCAAGATCGCCGAGATCGTCAAAAACCCTGATACCGCAAAGCTGCTCCAGCCGGACAGCCATCCGATCGGCACCAAGCGCATCTGCATCGACACCGATTACTTCGCGACCTTCAACCGGCCGAATGTCTCATTGGTCGATATCAAGACCAATCCGATCGAGGAGATCACTGCGAACGCCGTGCGTGTCGCAGGCACCGATCACGAGGTCGACGCGCTGGTGCTGGCGACGGGCTTCGACGCCATGACCGGATCGGTCGCCAGGATCGACATTCGCGGCCGCAACGGGCAGACGCTGAACCAGAAATGGGCCGAAGGCCCCAAGACCTATCTCGGCCTGATGAGCGCCGGCTTTCCCAACCTCTTCATCATCACCGGGCCCGGCAGCCCGTCGGTGCTGTCGAACATGATCGTGTCGATCGAGCAGCATGTCGACTGGATCGCCGATGGCCTCGCCCATATGCGCAAGCACGGGCTTGCGACGATGGAGGCGGGCCGCGAGGCCGAGGAGAAATGGGTTGCCCATGTCAACGAGGTCGCCCACGGCACGCTCTATCCGCAGGCCAATTCCTGGTACATGGGTGCCAACATCCCCGGCAAGCCGCGCATCTTCATGCCGTATATCGGCGGCGTCGGCGTCTATCGGCGGATTTGCGACGAGGTTGCGGCGAAGGGATACGAGGGGTTCGTGATGGAAGCCGTAACGCAGCCGCGCAGGATGGTGACGCGCTAGCTCGCCGGCGCGGCCGACCCCAGTCCGGAAACATCCGGAAACAATCCGGTGTGCGGGCGCTCAACATTTCGGCGTATCGATCCGGCGAACTGTAATTGTTCGGTAAGCCACCTCCACTACAACGAACGCGCGCAGGCGCGGAATGACTATCTGGAATGGAGAGTGCGATGGCTTGGTTCAACAACATGTCTGTTGGGCGCAAGCTGCTGCTCACATTTTCGGCGGTCGTGCTGCTGGTGGTCGTGCTCGGCGGCTTCGCGCTGAAATCGCTGTCCGACCTGCACGGCGCGGCGCGCGAACTGTCCGGCAACTGGCTTCCGAGCGTCGACAAGGCGAGGGGCCTGCAATACCAGATCGCCCGTATCAGGACCAACCAGCTCTCCGTGCTGATGGCCAAGGAGGGCGATCGCGAGGAGATCCGCCAGACCCTGCGCAAGATCGAGCAGGCCGTGACCGACAGCCTCAAATCCTACGAGGCGTTCGTCACCTCGCCGGAGGAGCAGGCGGCGCTGAAGCGCCTAAGCGGGCACTACGCCACCTTCCTGGAGTCGGACAAGGCTCTGGACATGCTGGGCAGCAATCCCGAGGGTGCCCGCGAAAGCTTCTTCGCGGGCAGAAACCAGTTTCGTGAGCTGCTCGAGGACGCCGACAAGCTGGTGAAGGTCAACACCGACGGCGCCGGCCGTTCCGTCGCCACGGCGGAATGGACCTACGACAACGCCCGCGCTGTCATCGGGGTCGTGCTGCTGGTCACGATGGCACTCGCGGCCGCGGCCGGCTTCGTGCTGCGTTCGGCCATCGGCAAGCCGCTGCTCGCGCTGGACAAGGCGATGGGGCGGCTCGCCCAGAACGACACCACGACCGAGGTGCCGGCCACGGCGCGGCGCGACGAGGTCGGCGCCATGGCCCGCGCGGTGCTTGTCTTCAAGGAGGGCATGATCGCCGCCGATCAGATGCGCGCGCGTCAGGAAGAGGAGCGGCAGGCGAAGGAGCGGCATGCCGCCTACATCATGGGGCTGGCGCAGGCGTTCGACGCGGCGGCAAGCTCCGCCATCGGCGGTGTGGCCGATGCCGCGGGCCGCATGCAGGCAACCGCAGGCGGCCTGTCGTCGACCGTCGGCCAGACCGGCGAGCAGGCCATGACGGTGGCTGCGGCCGCGCAGCAGGCCTCGGCCAACGTGCAGACGGTTGCCTCCGCCGCCGAGGAGCTGACGTCCTCGATCCACGAGATTTCCCGGCAGGTTGCGCTCGCCTCGCAGGTCAGCCACAAGGCAGTGGATCAGGCCAACCGCACCAACGATATCGTCGGCGGCCTGCAGCAGGCGGCGCGCCGCATCGGCGAGGTCATCGACCTGATCAACCAGATCGCCAGCCAGACCAACCTGCTCGCGCTGAATGCGACCATCGAGGCCGCGCGGGCCGGCGAWGCCGGCCGTGGCTTTGCCGTCGTCGCCAATGAGGTCAAGAGCCTGGCGGCCCAGACCTCGCGGGCGACCGACGAGATCGGCCAGCAGATCGCTTCGGTGCAGCAGGCGACCGCGCAGGCGGTCGACGCGATCACCGCGATCGGCAGCACCATCCAGGAGATCAGCCAGATCTCCACCACGGTCGCCTCCGCGGTGGAAGAGCAGGGCGCGGCAACGCAGGCCATCGCCCGCAGCGCCGAGCAGGCCTCCGCCGGCACCGGCACGGTGACCCGGAACATCGAAGGGGTGAGCCAGTCGGCGCGATCCGGCGGCGGCGCCGCGCAGGAGATGCTGTCCGCGGCCACGTCGCTGTCGCGCGAGGCCGATCAGATGCGCTCGCTGGTCCAGGACTTCCTCGGCAAGGTCAAGGCTGCATGACAATGGCCTGAGGCCCGCGCCGGACGCAGAGCCGGCAGGGCTTGTCATCGGCCATTCCCGGGCTAATTAATGCAGGCGCATCTTTCCGCCGGAGCCCCCCGCATGACCGACGCCCCCACCTACGTGCCGCCCAAAGTCTGGACCTGGAACAAGGAGAATGGCGGGCAGTTCGCCAGCATCAACCGCCCGATCGCCGGCCCCACCCACGACAAGGAGCTGCCGGTCGGCAAGCATCCCTTCCAGCTCTATTCGCTGGCGACGCCGAACGGGGTGAAGGTCACGGTGATGCTGGAGGAGCTTCTGGCGCTCGGCCACAAGGGTGCCGAATACGACGCCTGGCTGATCAGGATCGGCAACGGCGACCAGTTCGGCAGCGGTTTTGTCGACATCAACCCCAACTCGAAAATCCCGGCCCTGATGGACCGCTCCGGCCCCGAGCCGATCCGGGTGTTCGAATCCGGCTCGATCCTGTTCTACCTTGCCGAGAAGTTCGGCGCCTTCCTGCCGAAGGACATCAAGACCCGCACCGAAGCCATGTCCTGGCTGTTCTGGCAGATGGGCAGCGCGCCCTATCTCGGTGGCGGCTTCGGCCATTTCTACGCCTATGCGCCGAGCAAGATCGAATACGCCATCGACCGCTTCGCGATGGAGACCAAGCGCCAGCTCGACGTGCTCGACCGGCGGCTCGCCGACAACGAATATCTCGCCGGCAGCGAGTACAGCATCGCCGACATCGCGGTGTGGCCCTGGTACGGCGCGCTCGCCAAGGGGCTGGTCTATGGCGCCGGCGAATTTTTGTCGGTGCAGGACTACAAGAACGTGCAGCGCTGGACCGACCAGATCGCCAAGCGTCCCGCCGTCAAGCGCGGCCGCATGGTCAACCGCGTTTCCGGCGATCCCGCCAGCCAGCTCCATGAGCGCCACGACGCCAGCGATTTCGAGACAAGGACGCAGGACAAGCTCGCACCTGCGACGTAGGTGCGTAGGGTGGATTAGCCGAAGGCGTAATCCACCATCTCGTTGCAAGAATTCGGCGGATTACGCTTGCGCTAATCCGCCCTACGATTTCTTCGCTCCCCCCGCCGCCGGAAACACCACACGATCGTCGGTGCGGCAGTATCGGTCGGCGAACATGCGGCCGATCGGGTGATAGCGGTCCATATGCACCCGCATCGCCTTGGGGTCCCACAGCTCATCGCGGATGTAGAAGTGGATGCCYTCGCCCATGATGAGCTGGCGGTCGCCGTTGACGTCGATCGTCTTCCAGGTCCTGCACTCCATCGCCCAGGGCGTGTCGGCAAGCCGCGGCACGGCGACCATCTTCGACGGCGCGAGCCTCAAGCCGAGATAGCCGGGCTCGCCGATCTCGGGCGGAAAGTCGCCGCTGCTCTCGTGCATCGCGCGCGCCAGCGGCTCGTCGGCGATGTTGACCACGAATTCGCCGGTCCGCTGGATGTTTGCGAGCGTGTCCTTCTCCTCGCCGTTCGGCTTCCGGTTCACTGCGATCATGCACAGCGGCGGATCCTCGCAGAACACGTTGAAGAAGCTGAACGGCGCCGCGTTGACCACCCCGCTCGGGCCGACCGACGTCACCCACGCGATCGGCCGTGGCAGCACGAACGATGTCAGCACCTTGTAGCGCTCGCGCGGCGTCAGCTCGCTGGCGGTGTAGTCCATGGATGCTCCGTTGCTTTCTTCGCCTCTCCCCGCCTGCGGGGAGAGGCCGACGCGCGGAACGCGCGGCGGGTGAGGGGGACTCTCCGCGAGTCCACTGTCACCGTCCTTGTGGAGACTCCCCCTCACCCTGACCCTCTCCCCGCAAGCGGGAAGAGGGGAAACAGAAGAAGTCACGCCATGCTCAGCTCGTGCCGCCCGACCACCATCCAGTGCACCTCGTCCGGACCGTCCGCAAAGCGCAAATGTCGCACGTCCTGATACATCTCCGCGAGCGGGGTCCAGTGCGAGATGCCGGTGGCGCCGTGCATCTGGATCGCCTGGTCGATGATCTTGCAGGCGCGCTCGGGCACCATGGCCTTGACCATGGAGACCCAGACCCGGGCCTCCTTGTTGCCGAGCACGTCCATCGCCTTGGCGGCCTTCAGCACCATCAGCCGCATCGCCTCGATCTCGCAGCGCGCTTGCGCGATGATCTGCATGTTGCCGCCAAGATGAGCGATCTTCTTGCCGAAGGCTTCGCGGGTCAGCCCACGCTGCACCATCAGATCGAGCGCCTTCTCGGCCTTGCCGATGGTGCGCATGCAGTGATGGATGCGGCCGGGGCCGAGGCGGAGCTGCGAGATCTCGAAGCCGCGGCCCTCGCCCAGCAGGATGTTCTCCTTCGGCACCCGCACATTGTTGAAGCGCATGTGCATGTGGCCGCGCGGCGCGTGGTCCTGGCCGAACACGTACATGGGTCCGAGCACCTCGACGCCGGGCGTGTCGCGCGGCACCAGGATCTGCGACTGCTGCTTGCTCGGCGCCGCGTCCGGATTGGTCTTCACCATCACGATGAGGATCTTGCAGCGGGGATCGCCAAGGCCGGAGATGTAGTACTTCTCGCCGTTGATGACCCATTCGTCGCCGACGAGTTTTGCCGAGGTCGAGATGTTCTTGGCGTCGGACGAGGCGACGTTCGGCTCGGTCATGACATAGGCCGAGCGGATTTCGCCGTTGAGCAGCGGCTTCAGCCACTTCTCCTTCTGCTCCTTGGTGCCGACGCGCTCCAGCACCTCCATGTTGCCGGTATCGGGCGCCGAGCAGTTCATGCTCTCGGAGGCGAGCGGGCTCTTGCCGAGCTCGGAGGCGATATAGGCGTAGTCGAGGTTCTTCAGGCCCTGGCCGGTCTCGTCATCGGGCAGGAAGAAGTTCCAGAGGCCTTCCTGCTTGGCCTTGTTCTTGGCCTTCTCCAGCACCTCGAGTTGCTTCGGGGTAAAGCTCCAGCGGTCTTCCTTGCTCTCGCCGGCCTTGGCGAACTCGATCGACATCGGCTCGACGGTGTCGCGGATGAACTTCTTGACGTGATCGTAGAGCGGCCGGACCTGGTCCGACATGCGCAGGTCATTGAGCTCGTCGCCGGGATTGAGGGTATAGTTGGTGGTGCGGGGAATGTAGGTGTGTTTCATTGTTCCTCCCGTTTCATTTGATGCGTGCTGGCGGCGAGAATAGTCGCAGCGCGACCAAAGCGCGAGCGCGCATTTTTTCAGGCGAGCCATGCCATGCGATGGAATATCGCGAGAGCGTTTGAAATGTTGTTTGAACGGTGCCGAAGGTTCGGTGTGCCCGCGCGGCAATCTCCGCTGTCATCGCCCGCCTTGTGCGCACTTGCGCACTGGGGCGGGCGATCCAGTACTCCGTGACGGATGTGATTGAATCGAGAAGCCGCGGCGTACTGGATGCCCCGGTCAAGCCGGGGCATGACGCCGGTGGTTGCGGCTAGATCACGCCGCCATCCGATGCATCGCGCAGATCTTGTTGCCGTCGAGGTCGCGCAAATAAGCGATATAGAGCTTATTCCCCGCGCCCTCGCGGATGCCGGGCGGATTCTCGATCGGCGTTCCGCCGGCGGCGACACCGGCGGCGTGCCACTTGTCGACCTGCTCAGGCGAGTTGGCGGCGAAGCCGATGGTGCCGCCATTCGCGCATGTTGCCGGCTCGCCGTTGATCGGCTTCGTCACCGAGAACACGCCGGTCTTGGTGATGTAGAAGATGCGGTGGCCGTCGACCCTGGCCGGCCGCACCTCGAGCGTGCCGAGCAGCTGGTCGTAGAACGCCTTGGCCTTGTCGAGGTCGTTGGTGYCGATCATGATGTGTGAAAACATTTGCCCTTGCCCTCAGAGTTTGTAGCCCGGATGGAGCGTCGCGAAATCCGGGGTCTTTGCCTCAAGTTACGCCGGTCCCGGATTACGCTTCGCTCCATCCGGGCTACGTAAGAAATCAGAACGCGGTATAGCCGCCGTCGATCACGAACGTATCCGCCGTGTGATAGGACGACGCCTTGCTCATCAGGTACACCGCGATGCCGCCGAAATCACCGGCTTCGCCGAAACGCCGCATCGGTATCCGCGGCATCACATTGGCGACGAATTTGTCGTTGGCCATGAGGCCGGCGGTCATGTCGCTCTTGATCCAGCCGGGCAGGATGGCGTTGGCGGTGACGCCGTGGCGCGCCAGCTCGACGCCGAGCGCGCGCACCAGCGCGTTGATCGCGGCCTTGGTCGCGGCATAATGCTCGTTGCGCGCGGTGCCGAAGATCGAGGCGAGGCTCGAGGTCGCGACCAGCCGGCCGAAGGGATCGCCGGCATTGGCGCGGTCGGTCATGTGCCTGGCCGCGGCCTGGAACGCGTGAAACACGCCGTCGAGATTGGTCGCAAACATCAAACGCCATTCCTCTTCGGTGCGTTCGATGAATGAGCGCCGGCCGCCGCCGCCGATGCCGGCATTGGCAAAGCAGCCGTCGACGCGGCCGAACATGTCGAGCGTTGCCTTCATCGCGGCGTCGACCGAAGCCGGATCGGTGACGTCGCWGATTCGGGTATCGACCTTGCCGGAGAGGCCMGCCATGCTCGCGGCAGCAGCCTTGTTCTTGTCAGGATTGCGGCCCCAGATCGAGACGTTGCAGCCCTGGCCGGCGAGCGCCTGCGCGATGCCGAGCCCGATACCGCCATTGCCGCCGGTGATCACGGCGACGCGGCCCGAGAGGTCGAAGAGGTTCATGGCGCGTTTCCCGTTTATTGGCATGAGGCGCATCAGCCGCTGCGCGCAAGATTGCTTGCTATGCTGCGATCACCATGGACAAGACCGCGCCAAAAATCAAATATGCGCCCCGGCAAAAACCAATTCCGGTCTGCGAAACTGAGGCCGGCCGCAACCGACGAGGAAACCATGCAGTTCAAACACGTCACGCTCGATTTCGATGGTTCGGTCGCGATCCTCAAGCTCGACCATCAGGAGGTGATGAACGCGGTCTCCATGGACATGCTGGGCGGCCTGGCTGACGCGCTCGATGCGATCGAGGAGAAGAAGGACGAGGTGCGCTGCGTCGTGCTGACAGGCGCGGGCCGCGCGTTCTGCACCGGCGCGAATCTGCAGGGCCGCAACAATCAGTCGAAGAAGACCAAGGCCGGCCTGACGCTCGAGACCGGCTTTCATCCTTTCCTGCGCCGCATCCGCAATCTGCACTGCCCGATCGTCACCGCGGTCAACGGCCCCGCCGCGGGCGCGGGCATGAGCTTCGCGCTACTCGGCGACATGATTTTATGCGCGCGATCCTCTTACTTTCTCCAGGCCTTCCGCCGCATCGGCCTCGTGCCGGATTGCGGCTCGACCTGGCTCTTGCCGCGCCTCGTCGGCCGGGCACGCTCGCTCGAATTGTCGTTGATGGGCGAGCGCCTGCCGGCCGAGAAGGCCCTGGAATGGGGCCTCGTCAACCGCGTCTACGATGACGGCTTGCTGATGGAGGAGGCGATGAAGCTTGCGCGTGATCTCGCGAGCGGCCCGACGGTGGCGCTGTCGCTGATCCGCAAGCTCTACTGGGACAGTACCGAAAACTCGTTCGAGGACCAACTCAATCTCGAGTTCCAGAGCCAGCTCCGTGCCGGCGATACGCAGGATTTTCGCGAGGGGGTCGGTGCGTTCCTCGAGAAGCGGCCGGCGCAGTTCAAGGGCAAATGATCGAGGCGGAGCTTTCGCGCAGCGTCGTACGCTGGTGCCCGGGAGCGACCGGCGCGACCGGCGCCGCAAAGCTGTCGGGCGGCGCCAGTCAGGAAACCTGGCGATTCGACATCGTGCACCCCGACGGGCCGATCGGCGCGATCCTGCGCCGTTCGCCCAAGGGCTATGGCGCAGCGCCGACGCGCGCGGCGGGCCTCGACGCCGAAGCGCAATTGATGCAGCTTGCCTATGAGGCCGGCGTACCGTCGCCGCGCGTCATGCATGTGCTGACGGCTGACGAGGATCTTGGCACCGGCTTCATCATGCAGCGGGTGGAAGGCGAGACCATCGCCCGCAAGATTCTTCGCGATGACGCGTTCGCGGCGGCGCGGCCGCTTCTCGCGCGGCAGATCGGCGGCGTGCTGGCCGGCCTGCACAGGCTGCCGCTGGCGAAACTGCCCGAGCTTCGCCGCATGACCGCGACGAAGGAGATCGGCGAATTCGAGCGCGACTATCGCAGCCTGAACTGGCCCAAGCCGGTGTTCGAGCTGGCGCTGCGCTGGCTGCGCGACCATGATCCTGGCCCATCCGCCGAGGAAACGCTGGTGCATGGCGATTTCCGCAACGGCAATCTCATCATCGGTGCCGATGGCGTGCGCGCGGTGCTTGACTGGGAGCTCGCCCATCTCGGCGACCCCATGGAGGATCTCGGCTGGGTCTGCGTCAACTCCTGGCGGTTCGGCGAGATCGACAAGCCCGTCGGCGGTTTTGGCTCGCGCGAGGAGTTGTTCGCCGGTTACGAAGCGGCAGGCCGAAAAGTCGATCCCGCGCGCGTCAAATTCTGGGAAGTAATGGGCACGCTACGCTGGGGCATCATGTGCGGCGGCATGATGCAGCGCTTTCGCGAGGGCCCGGATCATTCCATGGAGCGCGCCATGATCGGCCGCCGCGCTTCCGAAACCGAGATCGATCTGCTGCGGCTGCTCGCGCCGCGGGGGAGGTGACACATGCAGGACGAACCGACACCAACCGAGCTGACCAAATCGGTCGCCGATTTCCTCCGCAATGACATCGCGCCGCTGATCTCTGGCCACCAGGCCTTCAAGCTCCGCGTCGCCATCAATATGCTCGACCTGGTGACGCGGCAGTTGACGCTGGAGGAGGGGAGCGATGCCAAGGAGGTCGAGAGGCTGCGCGCGCTGCTTGGGATCGACGGCTCGGTGACGGAGCCCATACCGCGTGATCTATCAATCGTGCGAAGTCGTCGTTCCGAACGACGAGTCTTCGCMAAACGTCTCCCTGTGGCTATGGGTCCCGGCCTTCGCCGGGACGACTCGAGGAAAGAGTCGTTGCGCACAACACGTCGCGGTGCGCTGCGGAGACAGCCCTACTTCCCCAGCCATTTCGGCGGCCGCTTCTCGGAAAACGCCTTCGGGCCCTCGACGTAGTCCTGCGAGGCCACCATCGCCTTCACCGCCGGATATTCCCGCTGCTCCTCGATCGCCTGCTCCAGCGAGACGGCAAGGCCCTTCTGGATGGTCTGCTTCGACGCCCGGATCGACATCGGCGAGTTCTTGGTGATCAGCTCCGCCCAGCGTAGCGCCGCCGTCAGCGCCTCGCCCTGCGGCACCACCTCGTTGACGAAGCCGAGCTCGAGCCCCTCCTTGGCGCTGACATGGCGCGCGGTGAGGATCATGCCCATGGCGCGCTTGAGCCCGATCTGCCGCGGCAGCCGGTGCAGGCCGCCGGCGAGCGCGGCGAGCCCGACGCGCGGCTCGGGCAGGGCGAAGGTGGCGTTTTCCGAGGCGATGATCAGGTCGCAGGCGAGCGCGATCTCGAAACCACCGCCCATCGCGACGCCGTTCACGGCGGCGATGATCGGCTTGTCGCAGTCGAATCGCGAGGTGAGGCCGGCAAAGCCGCCCTTGTCCCAGCCGCGCTTTCCCCCCGCCGCCTGCCACTTCAGATCGTTGCCGGCGCAGAACGCCTTGTCGCCGCTACCTGTGACGATCGCGATCCACTGCTCGGGGTCGGCGGAGAAATCGTCAAACACCTTGTTGAGCTCGAAATGCGCGTCGGTGTGYAGCGCGTTGTAGACCTCGGGCCGTGACAGCGTGACGATGGTGATCGGCCCCTTGCGTTCGACCTTTGAGAATTTCAGCTCCATTGCGCGCTCCCGCATTTTCTCGTGAAGGAATATTGCTGTCATACTAGCGCGCGCAAGCGCTGGAGCACCATCGAATTGCGCGGGCGCGCCTTGCGCAGCCGGCACGCCTCGGCTTGCTTGACTTGCGCGCGCTCTTCTCACCTTAATCGCGCGAAGCAAGAAGCGCGGTTAGCGCCTTAACGCAAAACGAAAAATCAGTCCGGGAGAGAGCCGTGGATTTCTCATTGCCTGCCGATCTCGTCGCCTATCTCGGAGAGCTCGACCGTTTCATCGAACGCGAGATCAAGCCGCTGGAGGCGGTCGACGACAACATCCGCTTCTTCGATCATCGCCGCGAATGGGCGCGCACCGATTTCGAGAACGGCGGCCTGCCGCGTCACGAGTGGGAGGGCCTGCTGCGCAAGGCCAAGGATCTCGCGGACGCCGCCGGTCACCTCCGCTTTCCGGTGCCGAAACAATATGGCGGCAAGGACGGCTCCAATCTCTGGATGGCGGTGATCCGTGAGCATTTTGCCGCCAAGGGCCTTGGCCTGCACAACGACCTCCAGAACGAGCATTCCATTGTCGGCAATTTCCCGGTCGTCACCATGCTCGACCGCTACGGCCGCGACGACCAGAAGGCGATGATCGACGGCTCGATCAAGGGCAAATACCGCATCACCTTTGGTTTGACCGAGCCGAACCACGGCTCGGACGCCACCCACATGGAGACGCGCGCGGTGCCGGCGACCCGCGACAACGTCAAGGGCTGGATCATCAACGGCGAGAAGATGTGGACGACGGGTATGCACGTCGCCACGCATTGCGCACTGTTCGCGCGCACCTCGGGCAACGACGGCGATGCGCGCGGCATCACCTGCTTCCTGGTGCCGGCCAAGAGCCACGGCGTCAAGGTCGAGGAGTACATGTGGACCTTCAACATGCCGACCGATCACCCGCGCGTCAGTTTCACCGACGTATTCGTGCCTGAGGATGCGCTGTTCGGCGAAGTCGGCCGCGGCCTGTCGCTGGCACAGTGTTTTGTCCACCAGAACCGCATCCGCCAGGCGGCGAGCTCGCTCGGTGCCGCCGTCTATTGCATCAACGAGAGCGTCAAATATGCGCGGGAGCGAAAGCCGTTCGGCAAGGCGCTTGCCGAGAACCAGGCGATCCAGTTCCCGCTGGTCGAGCTTGCGACCCAGGCCGAGATGCTGCGCCTGTTGATCCGCAAGACCGCCTGGGAGATGGACAAGCTCACCGAGGAGCAGATCGAGCGCACGCTCTCCGACCGCGTCTCGATGTGCAACTACTGGGCAAACCGCCTCTGCTGCGAATCCGCCGACCGCGCCATGCAGGTCCACGGCGGCATGGGCTACTCACGCCACAAGCCGTTCGAGCATATCTACCGGCATCATCGGAGGTATCGCATCACGGAGGGCAGTGAGGAGATCCAGATGCGGAAAGTGGCGGGGTTTTTGTTCGGGTATATGGGGCCGGGGAAGCATTAGCCGTTACGCGATATCTTTCCGCGAGTCGTCCCGGCGAAGGCCGGGACCCATAACCACGAAACGC
>NZ_JBFULT010000245.1:0-10813 GCF_054049755.1 Bradyrhizobium sp. P5_C11_2 | reverse complement strand
GTGGCTATGGGTCCCGGCCTTCGCCGGGACGACGATGTGGATAGAGCAGGCCTAATTCACCCTCCTATCCTTCCCCGCCCAATACGGCTCGCGTAATTGCCGCCGCAATATCTTGCCGCTCGGATTCCGCGGCAGCGCCGGCAGGAACTCCACGCTCTTCGGCGTCTTGAACCCTGCGATGCGTTCGCGGGTGAAGTTGATGATGTCGGTGGCGCTGGCCTGCTTGCCGGGTTTCATGACCACCACCGCCTTCACGGCCTCGCCCCACTTGTCGTCGGGCACGCCGATCACGGCGGCCTCCGCGACATCAGGGTGATCGCACAGCGCGCTCTCGACCTCGGCCGGGTAGATGTTCTCGCCGCCGGAGATGATCATGTCCTTGATGCGGTCGTGGATGTAGAGATAGCCGTCCTCGTCCATATAGCCGGCATCGCCCGTGCGCAGCCAGCCGTCGCCGCGTAGCGTCGCGGCGGTCGCCTCCGGCAAATTCCAGTAGCCCGCCATGTTGGAGCCTGAGCGCGTCGCGATCTCGCCGACCTGGCGCGGCGGCAGCGGCTTGCCGTCCGCATCCAGAATGGCGATCTCGACACCGGGCAACGCCTTGCCGGCCGAGCGCATCCGCTCCAGCCCTTCGATATGGTCCTCCGGCGGCAGCGCGACGATGGTGCCTGTCGTCTCGGTCATGCCGTACATCTGCACGAAGCCGCATTTGAAGACCTCGATGCACTCCTTCAGCAGCGCTGCCGGAATCGGCGAGGCGCCGTACAGCATGTATTTCAATCGTGAAAAGTCGACCGTCCTGGCGCGGGGCTGCCGCACCACGAACTGCATCGCCGCCGGCACCATGAACAGCTTTGTGATGCCGGACTGCTCGAAGAAATCCAGCACCTTGGTCGGATCGAACTCGCGCGCGATCACGCCGCGGGCGCCATGATAGAGCCCCATCACGCCCCAGCCGGAGCCGCCGATATGAAAGATCGGCATCGCGACCAGCGACACGTCATCGGTCGACCACCGGTTCCACTCCGGCTTGTCCGCGGCATTGCCGGTCTGCACCAGATTGAGGAAGTTCGCATGCGACAGCATCGCGCCCTTCGGCTTGCCGGTGGTGCCGGAGGTGTAGAGCTGGATCGCGATGTCATGGGTAGCGATCGGGACCCTGGGATCGTCGCCGCTTTGCGCGTCGCGCCAGGCCGCAAAATCCTGCCATTCCGGCGCGCCGCCTTCGCTGGTGATGACGGTGCGCACACGCGGCAGCTTGTCCTTGATCTGCGAGACCAGTGTGATGAACTCCGGGCCTGCGAACAGCACCGGCGCCCTGCAATCCGCGACGATGAAGGCGACCTCGGGCGCCGCAAGCCGCCAGTTCACCGGCGCCATCACCGCGCCGGCCTTCATCGCGCCCATCAGCAGCTCGAAATAGATGTCGCTGTTCTTGCCGAGATAGGCGATGCGCTCGCCCTTCGTCACGCCGATCGCGATCAGCGCATTCGCGACTTTGCTGGTCTTGACGTCGAATTCGGCAAAGCTGGTGGCGCGCCCTTCGAATTCATAGGCGATGGCACTGCCGCGACTCTTCGCGCGCTCGCGCACCATGTCGGCGAGGTTCGCCAATGGCTGTGTGGACATGTTTCTCCCGTGACGTCTTTGTTTTTATGCCGCGGAGTGTGGCGTCATCCGCGGGTGAAGACAAGATGGGAGGAGGGGAGCATCACTGCTTCAATATCGTGGCTATGGGTCCCGGCCTGCGCCGGGACGACAATAATCTACCCCCGCTTGGCCCGGTCCTTCTCGTTCTGGGCCATGATGCTCTCGCGCGCGGTTTTCCAGTCGTCGTCGCTCCAGTCGCGGAGCTGGTAGAAATTGCCGCCCATGGCGAGCGCCTGCGCGCCGTCCATGGCGATGGTCTCGCCGGAGATCCAGTCGCAGCCGCCGGAGATCAGGAACACGGCGACGTTCTGCAATTCCTCCATGGTGCCGACGCGGCCCATCGGGTTCATCGCCTTGGTGCGGGCGCCGGCCTCGTCGCCCGGCTTGATGCGCTTGCTCATGCCCTCGGTCGGGATCTCACCCGGCGCGATGGTGTTGAGGCGGATGCCGTAACGGCCCCATTCGGTCGCAAGCGACATCGTCATGGCGTGGATCGCCGATTTGCTCATCGCCGACGGCACGACATAGGGCGAGCCGTTGCGCACCCATGTGGTGGTGATCGACACGACATTGCCGGGCTGCTTCAAGGCGATCCAGCGCTTGCCGACCGCATGCGTCACATAGAACGTGCCGTGCATGACGATGTTGGCGACCGCGTCGAAGCCGCGCGGCGACAGCTCCTCGCTGCGCGAGATGAAATTGCCGGCGGCGTTGTTGATGAGATCGGTGAGGGGGCCGTCGCGAAAGATGGTCTCGATCATCTCCTCGACAGCGAGTGCGTTGCGGATGTCGACACCATGGCTGGTGACGCGGCCGCCATACTGATCCATCAATTCGGTCGCGGTCTCATCGCAGACGATCTTGCGCCGGCCGCAGATGTGCACCTCGGCGCCGAGCTGGAGGAAGCGCGCCGCCATCGCCTTGCCGAGCCCGGTGCCGCCGCCGGTCACGAGGATACGCCGGCCGGCCAGAAGATTTTCCTTGAACATGGCTGTTTCCCCTGTAGCGATTGTCAGTTAATTGGTCGATTGACTAAATCCGGCCGCCGTCTTCCTGTAAAGCGGCAACCGGTCAAGAATAGGGGAGAATTCATCCATGGAAGAGCGCGTCTCGATTTCGATCTCGGACGGCGTCGCGGATGTCCGCCTGGTGCGGGGGGACAAGATGAACGCGCTCGATCAGGCCATGTTCGACGCCCTTGTTGCCGCAACCGACCGGCTTTCGAAGGAGAAAGGCGTGCGCGTTGTGGTCCTGTCCGGCGAGGGCCGGGCCTTCTGCGCCGGTCTCGACATGGGCCGTTTTGCCGCGATGAAGGACAAGGGCGGCAACGGAATTCCGGGTGGCGAAAATCGCGACCTCACCGCGCGGACGCACGGTCAGGCGAATTTTCCGCAACAGGCGGTGTGGGGCTGGCGCCAGCTTCCGGTTCCGGTGATTGCGGCCGTGCACGGCGTCGCTTTCGGCGGCGGCTTCCAGCTCGCGCTTGGCGCCGACATGCGGTTTCTCGCACCCGATGCGCGGATGTCGGTGATGGAGATCAAATGGGGCCTCGTGCCCGATATGGCGGGTACGCCGATCCTGGCAAGCCTCGTGCGCGACGACATCCTGCGCGATCTCACCTACACCGGGCGCATCTTTTCCGCGCAGGAGGCGTTGAGCTATGGCCTCGCCACGCGCATCTGCGATGATCCGCGTGCCGCGGCGCTCGACGTCGCACGCGAGATCGCCGGCAAGAGCCCCGATGCGATCCGCGCTGCGAAGCGTCTGCTGAACAATCTCTCGGTCGATCCCGGTCCGGCGCTGCTCGCCGAATCCGTCGAGCAGCAGAAGCTGATCGGCAGTGCGAACCAGACCGAGGCCGTGCGTGCCAATCTGGAAAAGCGCGCGCCGAAGTTTGCGGATTGACTGCCAGTCGTTCCGGGATGGTCCGAAGGACCAGACCCGGAACCTAGAGATTCCGGGCTCGGCTCTTCGAGCCGCCCCGGAATGACGGCAACGAACACCACCACAAGAAGAAAAACAACAATGAGCGAAACGTCAGAATTCCTCGGCATCGTCTCCGGCGAGCGTCGCCGCGCCCATGGCGAGGTCGCCAACCGCGCCGACCGCATCGCAACCGGCCTCGCCAAAATCGGCGTCAGGCAGGGCGATTGCGTCTGCATGCTGATGCGCAACGACATCGCCTTTCTGGAGGCTGCCTACGCGGCGATGCGGCTCGGGGCCTATGGCGTGCCGGTCAACTGGCACTTCAAGCCGGAGGAGATCAACTACATCCTGAAGGACACCGGCACCTCCGTGCTGATCGGCCATGCCGACATGCTGCACGGCCTGCGCGATGCGATCCCCGAGGGCGTCACCGTGCTCAGCGTGCCGACGCCGCCGGAAATCCTGAAAAACTACAGGATCGATCCGGATCATTTGAAGACGCCGGACKTCGCGATCGATTTCGAGTCCTGGCTCGCGCCATTCCAGCCCTATGACGGCCCGGTGGTGCCTCAGCCCATGAACATGATCTACACCTCCGGCACGACCGGCCACCCCAAGGGCGTGCGCCRCAACGCACCGACGCCGGATCAGGCGGCGGCCGGCGAACGCATGCGCGCGATGATCTACGGGCTGAAGCCCGGCGCCCGCGCGATCCTGCCGGGCCCGCTTTATCACTCCGCGCCGAACTCGTTCGGCATCCGCGCCGGAAAGCTCGACGGCGCGCTGGTGCTGATGCCGCGCTTCGAGGCGGAAGAGTTTCTCGAGCTGATCGAGCGCTACAAGATCGACACCATCTTCATGGTGCCGACCATGTTCATCCGCCTGATGAAGCTGCCGGAGGCGGTGCGCAGAAAATACGACGTCTCGTCGCTGCGCCACATCATCCACGCCGCGGCGCCGTGCCCGGCCGACGTCAAGCGCGCCATGATCGAGTGGTGGGGGCCGGTGATCTACGAATTCTACGGCTCGACCGAATCGAGTGCCGTCACCTTCGCGAACTCCGAGGATGCGCTGAGGAAGCCCGGCACGGTCGGCAGGATCTCGCCGGGCGCCGAACTGCGCTTCCTCAGTGAGGACGGCCGCGTGCTGCCGGCTGGCGAGATCGGCGAGATCTATTCCCGCATGCCCGGGATGGCCGACTTCACCTACCACAACAAGCCGGAGAAGCGCGCCGAGATCGACCGCGACGGGTTCATCACCTCGGGCGACGTCGGCTACATCGACGCAGACGGCTACGTCTTCATCTGCGACCGCAAGCGCGACATGGTGATCTCGGGCGGCGTCAACATCTATCCGGCCGAGATCGAGTCGGTGCTGCACGCCGTGCCCGGCGTGCATGATTGCGCGGTGTTCGGCATCCCCGATGCCGAGTTCGGCGAAGCGCTGATGGCGGTGGTCGAGCCGCAAGCGGGCGTCACGCTCGAGGCAGCCGGCATCCGCGCCCGGCTGAAAACCTCGCTCGCCGACTACAAGGTGCCAAAACACATCGAGATCCGCACCGGGCTGCCGCGCGAAGATTCCGGAAAAATCTTCAAGCGCCGTCTGCGCGATCCCTATTGGGAGCAGGCCGGGCGGAAGATCTGACACCGTGTAGCCCGGGTGAGCGAAGCGATACCCGGGACAACAAGCAGCAAGATCCCGGATGTCGCTTCGCTCATCCGGGCTACGCGTCTCGCATGAAGCTCCGCGACCTCGGCGGTCGTGCTATACAGACGGGGACATTAACTTCCGGATCATCCCATGGCTCCCGTTTCCATCCTGCTCAACCTGCTCTGGATTCTCATCGGCGGTGCCTGGATGGCGCTCGGGTGGCTGGTGGCCTCCGTCATCATGGCCATCACCATCATTGGCCTGCCCTGGGCGCGGGCGGCGTTCAACATCGCCGTCTACACGCTGCTGCCGTTCGGCTCGAAGGCGGTGCGGCGCGACGAGGTCACCGGCATGAGCGATATCGGCACCGGCCCGCTCGGCGTGCTCGGCAATATCGTCTGGTTCGTGCTCGCAGGGTGGTGGCTGGCGCTCGGCCACCTCGTGACCGCGCTGGTCCTCGCGATCACCATCATCGGCATCCCCTTCGCCTGGGCCCATCTGAAGCTCGCCGGCATCGCGCTCTGGCCGATCGGCAAGGTGATCGTGCCGGCCTAGCGCCGGAAAGAGGCGACAGGGCAGGCTTTTGCCGGGGCGACGGCGGAGAGATCGGCCGAGGCCACCGCAAGGGTGCGCCGCCCCCAACTTCATCTTGCGCTGCGGCAAAAAACTTGCACACTCGGCTGAGCCGGGCAGTCAAGCGAGCTCGACAAAGGGAGCGAGCCATGTCCCTCCAGACCGTACCATCCGACACCGCCGACCAGCGCTCCAACCGCCCCGAGGACGTCCAGGCGCTGGAGGCGGATGCGCGGCTGCGCGACGACATCCGCCTGCTCGGCCGCATCCTGGGCGACACGGTGCGCGACCAGGAGGGGGCGGACGTGTTCGACCTGGTCGAGCGCATCCGGCAGACCTCGATCCGGTTCCACCGCGACGAGGACCGGCTCGCCCGCCGCGAGCTCGAGCAGATCCTCGACAGCATGTCGACCTCCGAGACGGTGCGGATCGTCCGCGCCTTCAGCTATTTCTCCCACCTCGCCAACATCGCCGAGGACCAGAACAACATCCGCCAGATGCGCGCCCGCAGCGCCGCCAAAGAGACTGGATCGCGCGGCGGCTCCGGCGTGCTGGCGGAAACGCTGGGCCACGCCAAGGCCGCGGGCATCAGTGCCGACGAGCTGCGCCGCTTCTTCAAGGACGCCCTCGTCAGCCCGGTCCTGACCGCGCACCCGACCGAGGTCCGCCGCAAGAGCACCATGGACCGCGAGATGGAGGTTGCCGCACTGCTCGACCGCCGCGAGCGGGTCGCGCTGACTGCGGACGAGGCCRCCGCCAGCGACGAGCAGCTCCGCCGCGAGGTGCTGACGCTGTGGCAGACCAATCTCTTGCGCCGGACCAAGCTCACCGTGCTCGACGAGGTCGCCAACGGCCTGTCGTTCTACGACTACACCTTCCTCCGCGAGGTGCCGCGGCTGGTCAACGTGCTGGAAGACCGGCTGGAGGAGGGCGGCGAGCAGGCGGCCGGCGAGCTCGCCTCGTTCCTGCGCATGGGAAGCTGGATCGGTGGCGACCGCGATGGCAATCCCTTCGTCACCGCCGACGTCATGCGCGGCACGCTGCGGCTGCAGTCGAGCCGGGTGATGCAGTTCTATCTCAACGAGCTGCACGTGCTCGGCGCGGAATTGTCGATCGCGGCGCATCTCGCCGATGTCTCCGAGGAGCTACGCACGCTGGCGGAGCGCTCGCCGGATACCTCGCCGCACCGGAGCGGCGAACCCTATCGCCTGGCGGTGTCCGGCATCTATGCGCGCCTTGCGGCGACGGCCGAAAAGCTCCAGGTCGAGATCACCCGCCGGCCCGTCGGCAAGGGCGCGCCCTATGAGAGCGTCAAGGAGCTCCAGGCCGATCTCGACGTGCTGCACCGTTCGCTGATCTCGAACAACGCCCGCGTCATCGCCCGCGGCCGGCTGCGGCTGCTGCGGCGCGCGGTGGACTGCTTCGGCTTCCACCTGGCGCGGCTCGACATCCGCCAGAACTCCGCAGTGCACGAGCGCACCATTGCCGAGCTGATGGACGCCGCCAACCCCGGAACGTCCTATCTCGCGCTCGGCGAGGATGCGCGCATTTCGCTGCTGACCAACGAATTGCGCAGCACGCGCTCGCTGGTCTCGCCGTTCGTCAAATACAGCGACGAGACCATGGGCGAGCTCAACGTCTTCCATGCCGCCGCGGAGGCACATGCGAAGTTCGGCTCGGACGCCATCCACCAATGCATCATCTCGATGTGCAAGGGCATGTCCGACATGCTCGAGGTCGCGGTGCTCTTGAAGGAGGTCGGCCTGGTCCATCCCTCCGGCCGCAGCGCCATCAACATCGTGCCGCTGTTCGAGACCATCGAGGATCTRCAGGCGTCAAGCGGCATCATGGACCGCATGCTGTCGCTGCACGATTACCGCCGCCTCGTCGACAGCCGCGGCAGCGTGCAGGAGGTCATGCTCGGCTATTCCGACAGCAACAAGGATGGCGGCTTCGTCACCTCGGGCTGGGAGCTCTACAAGGCCGAGATCGGCCTTGTCGAAGTGTTCGAGCGCCATCACGTGCGCCTGCGGCTGTTCCACGGCCGCGGCGGCTCGGTCGGCCGTGGCGGCGGTCCGAGCTATGATGCCATCATCGCCCAGCCCGGCGGCGCGGTGAACGGCCAGATCCGCATCACCGAGCAGGGCGAGATCATCTCGTCGAAATATTCCAACGCCGAGGTCGGCCGCAACAATCTGGAGATTCTTGCGGCTGCGACGCTGGAGGCGAGCCTGCTGCACCCGCGTCAGAGCGCGCCGCGCCGCGAATATCTGACCGCGATGGACGAGCTTTCAAATCTCGCCTTCAAGGCCTATCGCGGCCTCGTCTACGAGACCGACGGCTTCGTCGATTATTTCTGGGAATCCACCGTCATCAACGAGATCGCGACGCTCAACATCGGCAGCCGCCCGGCCTCGCGCAAGAAGACCCGCGCGATCGAGGATTTGCGCGCGATCCCCTGGGTGTTCTCCTGGGCGCAGTGCCGCCTGATGCTGCCGGGCTGGTACGGCTTTGGCAGCGCGGTCGAGCAATGGATCGCGGAGCATCCCGACAAGGGCATGCCGTTMCTGAAAGAGCTCTACCAGGAATGGCCGTTCTTCCGCATGCTGTTGTCGAACATGGACATGGTGCTCGCCAAGAGCTCGATCGCGATCGCCTCGCGCTATGCCGAGCTGGTGCCCGATGAGGCGCTGCGCGAAAAAATCTTCGGCCGCATTCGCCGCGAATGGCATTCCTGCATCGAGACGCTGCTCGACATCATGGGCCAGGACCGGCTGCTGCAGGGCAACCCGCTGCTGGAGCGCTCGGTGCGCCACCGCTTCCCCTATCTCGATCCGCTCAACCACGTTCAGGTCGAGTTGCTCAAGGCGCACCGCGCACAGAACCCCGACGAGCAGGTGCTGCGCGGGATTCAGCTCACCATCAACGGCATCTCGGCGGGGTTGAGGAATACGGGGTGATCCTATTCCGTCGTTCCGGGGCGCCCGAAGGGCGAACCCGGAACCTCGAGATTCTCAGGTGCGCAATTGCGCACCTTAGTTCGGCTCTACGAGCCGCCCCGGAATGACGGTGCCCATTTCAACAGAAATGCGCCCCCTGCGTCTCCACATAGACCGCATACAGCGACTGGCTCGCGGTCATGAACAGGCGGTTGCGCTTCCTGCCGCCGAAGCAGACATTGGCGCAGGTTTCGGGCAGCAGGATTTGCCCGATGCGCGCGCCGTCGTTCGGTGCGAACACCTGGACGCCGTCATAGCCGGGTCCGACCCAGCCGGCGCCGACCCAGATATTGCCCTCGGTGTCGACGCGCAGGCCGTCGGGGAAGCCGGACTTGCCGTCGAGCTTCATGTCGATCAGCCGCTTCGGGTTCGACAGCTTCGCCCCGTCGATGTCGTAGGACCACACCACGTTCTCCGCTTGCGGATAATGCGTGATGCCGGTGTCGCAGACATAGAGCTTCTTGTAGTCGTGGCTGAAGGCGATGCCGTTCGGCTTGAACGGCTCATCCGCAACCTTCGCGACCTGCCCGGTCTGCGTATCCAGGCGATAGACGGCTTCCTTCTGGTGGGGCTGGAGCGAGCCAGTGTTGGCCAGCTTGCCCTCATAGATGCTGATCGCGCCATAGCCGGGATCGGTGAACCAGATCGCCTTGTCGTTGGGATGCACGACCATGTCGTTGGGGCCGTTGAGCGGCTTGCCGCCCGCCTGCTCCGCCAGCGTCGTGACCGAGCCGTCGTGCTCGTAGCGGACGAGGCGGGTGCGCTCGGCGCTGATCTGGCGTCCCTCGGTGTCGAACGAATTGCCGTTGGCCTCGTTCGACGGCTTGTGGAACTGCTCGGAGATGTGGCCGTCGTCGTCGAGGTAGCGCAGCTGCCGGTTGGCCGGGATGTCGCTCCAGACGAGATACTGCCCCTGCGCATTCCAGGCCGGTCCCTCCGCCCACAGGCAGCCGGTGTAGAGCCGCTTGATCGCGGTGTTGCCGACCTTGGCCTTGAAGCGCTTGGGGTCGATGGCGATGATGTCGGGGTCGGGATAGCGCTGCGGCTCGGCGCTGGCACCGAAGTCGCGGGCGTCGGCGGCCTGCGAGGCGAGGACGGTGGATGCGGCGACCGCCGCCGCGCCCTTGAGCAGATCGCGGCGGCCGAGGCCGCGTTCCGTTGCAGTCGTGTCGTTGGGGTTGGTCAGTATTCTTGTCATGGTTTCCTCCCAAAGTTTTGTTGGGAGGACACCATCCGCCTGCAATCGGGCGTAAAGCGGGGCGATCTCTGATCGAGACAACCAGAGATCGCAGGGCAGGGATGCCGGAAATGCGGCTAGACGGGATCGTTACACCGGATCCCAGGGGAAGATGTCGGCTGAGCGGTCGAGCTTGTAGAACGAGCCCTTCAGCGCCGGCATGCCGTGCTCGGCGATCGATTGCGGCGTCCAGCCTTCGCTTCGATGCACCGAGCGCAGCGGGCGGTTCTGGCTGAACAGGAACAGCTCGTTCATGCGCGCGCCGAAGATTTGCCCGCTGACGTCCTTGGCGGCATCGGAGAGCAGATAGGCGCAGACCGGCGCGATCTTCTCCGGCCCCATCTGCTTGATCTTCTCGACGCGCGCCTTCTCGGCCTCGGTCTCGGTCGGGATGGTGCCGATCATCCGGGTCCAGGCGAACGGCGAGACGCAATTGGAGCGGACGTTGAAGCGGCCCATGTCGAGCGCGATCGATTTCGACAGGCCGACGATGCCGAGCTTGGCGGCGGCGTAGTTGGCCTGGCCGAAGTTGCCGATCAGGCCCGAGGTCGAGGTGAAGTGCACGAAGGAGCCCGACTCCTGCTCGCGGAAAATCCGCGCGGCGGCGTGGCTGACGTAGAACGAGCCCATCAAATGCACCTTGATGACGGCCTCGAAGGCCTCCACGCTCATCTTGTGGAAGATCATGTCGCGCAAAATGCCGGCATTGTTGACGACGCCGTCGAGCCGGCCGAAATGATCGGTCGCGGTCTTGACGATCTTGCTGGCGGGGATCGCT
>NZ_JBFULT010000244.1:0-10647 GCF_054049755.1 Bradyrhizobium sp. P5_C11_2 | reverse complement strand
ACTCTGTACTGTTTCGTCTAGTTGCATTCGCCGTCGAACGCGCTGGCTGACCCACGCTCGCGACGTGGTCAATAAAGAGCAAAAGCCGCTTTGTTTGGTAAACGGAAACGGCGTTTCGATTCACCACGCCGTCAAGCGAGGCCCAATTTGGCGATCAGCGTTTATTTTCGGTGAACGCCGCAAATGCATGGTTAACCGCCGGTTTTCGCGCCGTCGCGCACGGCCGCACAACAGTTCCTGCTGTGAACTTCGTGTTAAATCGCTTCTGCCTACAAAGACGCGTGAGTGAGGTGGGGGGAGTTCCTGATGGCTATTCACCGCAAACGTTTTCGTGTCGAAGAGGCTATTGTCGGCGAGATGCCCAGCCCCGAAATGATTGAGGAGGCTGCGCCGATGCACAGCGAGATCATGGCCGAGCTGCGTGCGATCCGCGCACAGATGGCGAAAGGCATTGCGCCCGCACCTTTGTCCGGCAGCGCAGCCATGGCCGCGATCGACGCTTCCACGGCCCACGAGCTTTCCGAAGCGCGCACCATGCTCGACACGTACCGGGCGCAGATCGAGCAGTGCGAGAAGCTGAAGGTCGAGCTCGACCTCATCCATGACGCCATCGACCGCACCAAGCGCGAGATCGCGACGCTGCACGGCAAGAGCTTCGACGGTGGCGAAATGGCCAAGGTCAATGGCGAGCTCGGCGCGGTCGTCGGCGGCACCGAGCAGGCGACCCAGCAGATTCTCGAAGCCGCCGAATCGATCGACCAGGCGGCCAGCGCGATGTCCAAGGTCGACTCGGCCGACCAGCAGAAGCGCCTGGCCGACGACATCCAGGAACGCGTCATCTCGATCTTCGAAGCCTGCAACTTCCAGGACCTGACCGGCCAGCGCATCAGCAAGGTCATGACCACGATGAAGTTCATCGAGCAGCACATCAATGCGATGATGGAGATCTGGGGCGGCGTCGACGCGATCAAGTCCCACATCGTGCCGCAGATCGACACCCGCGGCGAGGATGAAAAGCTCCTCAACGGCCCGAAGCTCGCCGGCGACGTCGGCCATGCCTCGCAGGACGACATCGACGCGCTGTTCGACTGAGCGGACGCGACAGACCGAAATACAAACGCCGGCGCGAGCCGGCGTTTTTTGTTTTTGGGGGATTTTATCTCACGCTGTCATTCCGGGGCGGTCCGCAGGACCGAACCCGGAATCTCGATATTCCGGGTTCGATGCTTTCGCATCGCCCCGGAATGACGGGAAGAACATCACGCCCGCGGCGCGCAGCGGACGTAGACCATGTTGCCGTAGCGGGTGGCGGCGTCCTTGTCGATGAAGCGGGTGATCAGGACGCGGCCGTCGAAGGAGACGATCTCGCGGTCCTGCTCGCCCGGCGTCGGGCCCGCCGGTCCGATATAGTTCTTGCCGCTGGGCGAACCCTTCAGCCGCAAT
Organism: Bradyrhizobium sp. P5_C11_2; assembly: GCF_054049755.1. Taxonomy (NCBI): domain Bacteria; kingdom Pseudomonadati; phylum Pseudomonadota; class Alphaproteobacteria; order Hyphomicrobiales; family Nitrobacteraceae; genus Bradyrhizobium; species Bradyrhizobium sp. P5_C11_2. Next base: position 9,204 of record NZ_JBFULT010000244.1, on the reverse strand, counting down.
TCCTGCGGCGTGGCCTGGTCGGCGAGATGCATGATCACGCCGCCGGAGGAGCCGGCGGTGATGACGTAGGGATTCTTGCACTGGGCCCGCGCGGCGGCCTCGGTCCGGGCGCGGTCGGCCGGGTTCTGGAACGAGGCGAGACCCCAGCGGCCGACGATCTCGTCGGCGCGGATCGACGCCGGCATTTCCGGCCCGGTGCCGGGCTCGGCCTCGGGCGGCGGCGAGGACGAGGAGAAGGACGGCAGGCTCATGCCGCCGCCACAGGCGCCCAGCAGCAGCGCCAACATGGAAGCGGCCGCCAGATTGGCAACCGTGCGCACGTGAGCTGAACTGATCATGCTATTCCCCCGAGCAAAGTGCCCCCGACCAAGACCGCGGCCGCACCCCTTCGGCAGCCAAGCGCAAAACCGCTGTCGGAGCAATGACGTCCTTTAATACGCCGGCACCGCAAATAAGTTTCTGGAGCCACAATCCTATATCCGCCTCACCAATCGCTTAACCACCTTTGCTTGACAGGATCGCGGCCAAGCCATATTTCCCAGCCCACTATTAGCACTCGGAAAGACCGATTGCTAAGCGCGTCGTTCGATCCTCGGGACGGGGGCGGACGACAGCGCCGCCCCCACCCACTTCCGTTGCTTCCGAAGCGAGCCTCCAAAGGGAAACGTCATGGCTAAATCCAAATTTCGTCCGCTGCATGACCGTGTCGTGGTCAAACGTATCGACGCCGAGGAAAAGACCAAGGGCGGCATCATCATTCCGGACACCGCCAAGGAAAAGCCGTCCCAGGGCGAAGTCGTCGCCGTCGGCCCCGGTGGCCGCGACGAGGCCGGCAAGCTGATCCCGATCGACCTCAAGGTCGGCGACCGCGTGCTGTTCGGCAAGTGGTCGGGCACCGAGGTCAAGATCGACAATGAAGAGCTCCTGATCATGAAGGAGTCGGACATCATGGGTGTGATGGCCTAAGGCCAAACGCCTGAACGGCCGCTGAATGCCATGCCCGGATCGCTCGATCCGGGCATCCATCATTCCGCCGGGTTCGCCCCACGGATCCCGGAATTGATGCGACGAACAAACAGCAAGACACATCACGAAACACAAGGGATTGCAGAACATGGCTGCCAAAGACGTCAAGTTTTCCGGAGACGCGCGCGAACGCATGCTGCGCGGCGTCGACRTTCTCGCYAACGCCGTCAAGGTGACGCTCGGCCCGAAGGGCCGCAACGTCCTCATCGAGAAGTCGTTCGGTGCGCCCCGCATCACCAAGGACGGCGTCACCGTCGCCAAGGAGATCGAGCTCGAGGACAAGTTCGAGAACATGGGCGCCCAGATGGTCCGTGAGGTCGCCTCCAAGACCAACGACCTCGCCGGCGACGGCACCACCACCGCGACCGTGCTGGCCCAGGCGATCGTGCGCGAAGGCGCCAAGGCGGTTGCCGCCGGCATGAACCCGATGGACCTCAAGCGCGGTATCGACATCGCGGTCGCAGCGGTCGTCAAGGACATCGAGAAGCGCGCCAAGCCGGTCGCGTCCTCCTCCGAGGTCGCCCAGGTCGGCACCATCTCGGCCAACGGCGATGCCGCCATCGGCAAGATGATCGCCCAGGCGATGCAGAAGGTCGGCAACGAGGGCGTCATCACCGTCGAGGAGAACAAGTCGCTCGACACCGAGGTCGACATCGTCGAGGGCATGAAGTTCGACCGCGGCTATCTGTCGCCCTACTTCGTCACCAATGCCGAGAAGATGACCGCCGAGCTCGAGGACGCCTACATCCTCCTGCACGAGAAGAAGCTCTCCGGCCTCCAGGCCATGCTGCCGGTGCTGGAAGCCGTGGTGCAGTCCGGCAAGCCGCTCGTCATCATCGCCGAGGACGTCGAGGGCGAGGCGCTGGCCACCCTGGTCGTCAACCGTCTCCGTGGCGGCCTCAAGGTTGCCGCCGTCAAGGCGCCGGGCTTCGGCGACCGCCGCAAGGCCATGCTGGAGGATCTCGCGATCCTGACCGGCGGCCAGCTGATCTCGGAAGAGCTCGGCATCAAGCTCGAGAACGTCACGGTGAAGATGCTGGGACGCGCCGGCAAGGTGGTGATCGACAAGGAGAACACCACGATCGTCAAGGGCGCCGGCAAGAAGCCGGACATCGAGGCCCGCGTCGGCCAGATCAAGGCGCAGATCGAGGAGACCACCTCGGACTACGACCGTGAGAAGCTCCAGGAGCGTCTCGCCAAGCTTGCCGGCGGCGTCGCGGTGATCCGCGTCGGCGGCGCCACCGAGATCGAGGTCAAGGAGAAGAAGGATCGCGTCGAGGACGCGCTCAACGCCACCCGCGCCGCGGTGCAGGAAGGCATCGTCCCCGGCGGCGGCGTCGCGCTGCTCCGCGCCAAGAAGGCGGTCGGCCGTCTCACCAACGCCAATGACGACGTCCAGGCCGGCATCAACATCGTGCTGAAGGCGCTGGAAGCCCCGGTCCGCCAGATCTCCGAGAACGCGGGCCTCGAAGGCTCGATCGTGGTCGGCAAGATCCTGGAGAACAAGTCCGAGACCTTCGGCTTCGACGCCCAGAACGAGGACTATGTCGACATGGTCGAGAAGGGCATCATCGACCCCGCCAAGGTGGTGCGCACCGCACTCCAGGACGCCGCCTCGATCGCCGGCCTGCTGGTGACCACCGAGGCCATGGTCGCCGAGACGCCGAAGAAGGAAGCTGCGCCCGCGATGCCGGCCGGCGGCGGCATGGGCGGCTTCTAAGGCCGATCCGTTCCATCACAGCGTTGCGAAGGCCGCCTCCGGGCGGCCTTCTTTTTTGCCGACCATGGCCCAAGCTTTCCGATTCAACCGACGGCCAAAACCCACTACGGTGACGCGCCGATTCTAAAGCGCGGCGAGACGGGAACGAGTCGTCATCGCGCCTAGGTTATTGTTCGAGCATGATCTTTTCGGAAAACCGCGTCACACTTTTCCGGATCATGCTCCCTTGCTCGAGGATTTCGTCGATGCGCGCGCTTCTGGTTTGCTCCACGGCCCTTCTGGCGGCCTTGCTTGCGGTTTCGCCCGAGGTCGCATTCGCCCAGATGAAGCTGTCGCCGAAGGCCACGGCGCCGGGCGGAACCGAGACGCGCTATTTCACCTCGATCGACGGATTGATGGACGGCAATGCCGACGTGATCCTCAAGGAGACGCGCCAGGGCAAGACCGTGACGGCCGCGACGCTCGACGTCTGCTATCCCGTGGCAAAAAATTCCGACCGCAAGGACCGCTTCGTCGTCAACCTCCAGGTCGCGGGCCAGTCGCTGACGGGCACGACGCAGAGCCTCGGCGAGAAGGCGCCGGTCACCGTCAAGCTGTTGCGCAAGCCGACCGGAGACACTTTCGAATTCCGCGGCCAGATCGGCATCGGCCAGGCCGTGACCGAAGTCACCTCGCCCGATAATTCCGATCTCAGCGAGAGGGAATTTCTGGACAACCAGACCTCCGACGACGGCATCACGCCGCAGCCGAAGGATTTCACCGACGTCTCGCCGGAAGCGATCGCGGTCAAGGTCAAGCTGGAGGCCGCGACCGAGTTCCTGAAGAGCCTGAAGGGCCAGGACGTCGAGGTGGCGCTGGCAAGCCTCACCGTCGGCTGCGATGCGCTGCGCGCCGGCGAGCAGACCATCAACATGTCGGTCGATCCGGAACGCGCAGGCGCCCTGCTCGCAAAATTCAAGGCGATGCCGGGCGTCACCGCCGCGGGCTGGACCGCGGGCATGACCGAGATGGACCGCACCATCCGCATCCCCGCCGCCGACTGGCGCGACGGCGACAGGATCAACCGCGACAAGCTCGCGACCGCGGTTGCGGGCGTGCTGAGCAGGACGCTCGCGGCAAAGCCGGTCTCGCAAAGCTTCAACCCGGCCACCGGCAAGCTCAAGCTGGTGTTCAAGCGGCCGAACCAGGATTTCCCGGCGCTCGAGCTCACCGACACGATCGAGGTCGCGGGCCTGGTCTCGCCCGACAAGCCCGGCACGACCGACAAGCTCATGCTCTGGATCGGCAGCCCCGCGACCACGACCAGCGATGAGAGCAGCGGGGCCAAGCTCAATCTCTCGGACGAAGCTTCGGCCGACGAGGAAGGCGATCAGCCCGACGACAACGGCTCGGTCGAGGCGCTCGTCAAGGAGCTGAAGGGCCAGCGCTGGGACGCCGACAAGTCGGTGTGGAAGTAACCAACGCACCAACTCTCGGTCATCGCCCGGCTTGCCGTCTTCGCTAAAGCTTCGCCGGCCGAGCACCCTCGTGGCCCGGCGTAGCCTTGGCGGAGCCGGGACCGGGCGATCCAGTATTCCGAGACGGTTGCGATTGAATAGAGGCGCCGCGGCGTACTGGGTGCCCCGGTCAAGCCGGGGCACGACAGCGAGCGCGATCTAATTCCCGTTGACGCGGAAGCGCAGCGGCTTGGGGCCGAGCAGCGTGAGCACGTCGCCCTGGCGCTTCCAGGTCTCGACGCTGCCCAGCGCCGCGACGAGATCGTCATCGGCCTGGGCCCGCGCCGGCGGGCAGGAGCGGTCCTGGATCTGGCCGGGAACGAAGATCACGGTGTTGCCGGCCACCGAGAACTGGCCCTTGCCGCCCTTGCACCAGAGCTCCAGCACGACCTCGCCATTGTCGCCGATCTCGATGTTCGGAATCCGCTTCGAGCCGGGCTGCGGCAGCGCCTCGAGCGTCATCTCGGTGCCGAAGGGGAAGCCGTCTTCGGCACGCGCGACAGGAGACATCGCGAGCATTGCAACCGCCACACACACCATCTGCTTGAGCGAAACCATGAAACCTCTCGACCGACCTGATTTGCCGCACCTTCTATAAGACGGCAGCGCCATTGAGAAGGTTCGCCCGCGGCGGACGCAAAAATCCCCGCGAGGGTGAACCTCGCGGGGATTTGCGTTGAAGTGGGGCCTGCTACTTCAGCACCATCGCCGTGAACGGCCAGACATAGGCCTGCAACGTCACGAGCACGCCGACGAGGCAGGCGAGCACGATCGAGTGCCAGAACACGAAGCGCAGGATCGTGCCTTCGTGGCCGTACCAATTGGTCGCGGTCGACGCGACCACGATCGATTGCGCGTCGATCATCTTGCCCATCACGCCGCCGGAGGAGTTCGCCGCGCCCATCAGGATCGGCGAGAGGCCGAGCTGCTCGGAGGTGATCTTCTGCAGGTTGCCGAACAGCACGTTGGAGGCGGTGTCCGATCCCGTCAGCGCCACGCCGAGCCAGCCGAGCAGCGTGCCGAAGAAGGGATACAGCACGCCGGTCGCGGCGAAGGCGAGGCCGAGCGTGGCGTCGACGCCGGACAGGCGCGTCAGCGTGCCGATCGCGAGCATCGCCGAGATCGTGATCAGCGAGATCGCGCACAGCCGGATGGTGCGGCCATACTGGATCAACAGCTTGCCGGGACCGACGCCCATCAGGATACCGGAGATGATCGCCGCGATCAGCATGCCCGTGCCGGTGAAGGACAGGTAGGTGAAGCTGAACACCGCGCTCTCCTTGGTCGGCCCTGGGGCGACCGGCGGCATCTTGTTGATCATCTGGTGCAGCTCGGGCACGGGATAGTTCCAGGTGAAGATCGAGTTCGCCCAGGTCTTGAAGCCGCCATTGCCCCAGACCAGCATCACGATGCAGACCATGATCCACGGCAGCAGCGCGCTGAAGAGCTCGCTTTGCGTCAGCGGCGTCTTGTCCATCGGCTTTGCCGCGGCCATGGTGGCGGCCGATTCATCGCGGCCGCGCAGCGCCGGCGACAGCCAGAGCTGCCTGGGCTGCCAGACCTTCAGGAACAGGATCAGCGCGCCCATCGAGATCAGCGACGCGCCGATGTCGACGATCCACGGATTGATGAAGTTCGAGATCACGAATTGCGGGATCGCGAACGACACGCCGGTGACCAGGATCGCAGGCCAGACGTCCTTCATGCCCTTCCAGCCCGCGAACGCCCACACCACCCAGAACGGCACGATGAGCGAGAAGAACGGCAGCTGCCGTCCGACCATCGCGCCGAGGATGTAGGGATCGAGCCCGGTGACCGAGGCAAGGCCCTGGATCGGCGTGCCCAGCGCGCCATAGGCGACCGGCGCGGTGTTGGCGATCAGCGACAGGCCGCTAGCCGCGAGCGGCGAGAAGCCGAGCCCGATCAGCACGGCGCCGGTAATCGCGACCGGCGTGCCGAAGCCGGAAGCGCCCTCGAAGAAGGCACCGAACGAGAACGCGATCAGCAGCAATTGCAGGCGGCGGTCTTCGGTGACCCCGCCCACCGCACGCTTCAAGAGCTCGAAGCGTCCGGTGGTCACCGTCACCTGGTAGAGGAAGATGACATTGAGAACGATCCAGCCGATCGGGAAGAAGCCGGTGACGATGCCCAGCACCGAGGCGCGGATCGACATGTTCGCCGGCATGGTGAAGACGAAGATCGTGATCAGGTTGGCCACGATCACGGCGATGACGGCCGCGATATGGGCCTGGACGCGGCCGCTCGCAATCAGGACCAGCAGCGTGACGACGGGTACTGCCGCCGCGATCGTCGACAGCACGGCGCTGTGCAGCGGGTCATAGACTTGATTCCACATGGTCTTCCTCCCCACGCATGTGTAAGGCAGGCGGCCCGCGTGGACAGCCGATCCCTGCTTGACGCTGAGGCGATAACCCCCGAGTTGGACGCGAATTCCTCGCGAATGTAGCGGTTCCCGTCCGCTCACAAGCTCGCGAAATCCCGGAGGCCCCCACCCCGCGCCGTTGTGCCCATGCTAGGGTTGCAAGGGCGGACAAGCCAACGCAAATTGCAGAATTTGCGACTTTAGTCTAAGCGCACTGATTTTCGCCGTTGTCTCAAGCGTTTGGCTTCAGGCATTTGCGCATACCCCCGCAGGAGATCCAGCTCTGTGAAGAACATCCGCGCCACGCTCGCGATTGTCTGGCGAATCGCCGTCCCCTATTTCCGATCGGAAGACAAATGGGCCGGCCGCGGCCTACTCGCCGCTGTCATCGCGATCGAGCTGGCCCTGGTCGCGATCGACGTGCTGGTGAACCAGTGGCAGAACCGGTTCTACAGCTCGCTCCAGACAAGTGACTGGGACACTTTTGTCAGGGAGATCTGGATCTTCATCGCCCTTGCCTTCACCGCAATCGCGCTGGCCGTCTACAAGCTCTACCTGAACCAGTGGCTCCAGATCCGCTGGCGGCAGTGGCTGACCAAACACTATCTCGGCGAATGGCTCGACGGCTCCACGCATTACCGCATGCAGCTCAAGGGCGACGCCGCCGACAACCCGGACCAGCGCATCACCGACGACGTCAAGAACTTCGTCGAGCAGACCCTGGTCATCGGGCTCGGACTGCTCTCGTCGGTCGTGACGCTGTTCTCGTTCGTGATCATCCTCTGGGGCCTCTCCAACGCCGCGCCGCTGCACCTGTTCGGCGCCGACATCATGATCCCCGGCTATCTGTGCTGGATTGCGCTGATCTACGCGATCTTCGGCACCGCGCTGACGCACTGGATCGGCACGCCGCTGGTCAACCTCAATTTCGAGCAGCAGCGCTACGAGGCAGATTTCCGCTTCAACCTGGTCCGGGTGCGCGAGAACTCCGAGCAGATCGCACTGTTGAAGGGCGAAGGCGCCGAACGCAGCCGTCTGCTGGATCGGTTCGGCTTCGTGATCGGCAATTGGTACGCGATCATGGGCCGGACCAAGCGCCTCACCGCCTTCACGGCGAGCTATCAGCAGGCTGCCGTGATCTTTCCCTACGTGCTGGTGGCGCCGGCGTTCTTCGCCAAGAAGATCCAGCTCGGCGACATGATGCAGACGGCGTCCGCCTTCTCGAGCGTGCAGGGTGCGCTGTCGTTCTTCGTCGTGGCCTATCGATCGCTTGCGGAATGGCGCGCCATCGTCGCGCGTCTGGACGGCTTCGAGATGTCGGTCGAGTCGGCCGTAAACCTGCCGGCGCATGAGCCGGCGATCACCCTCAGCGCGGCGGGCGGCAACCGCAGTATCGGCCTCGAGCAGCTCTGCGTGAACCTGCCAAACGGCACGCCGCTGGTCGCTGCCGACGCGTTTGCCGTCCAGGCACCGGAACGCGTGCTGGTGACCGGGCCGTCGGGCTCGGGCAAGTCGACGCTGTTCCGTGCCATCGCCGGCATCTGGCCGTTCGGCACCGGCACCATCTTCATCCCCGAGAAGGCGAAGCTGATGATGCTGCCGCAGCGCCCCTATTTCCCGGTCGGACTGCTGCGCGACTCCGTGGTCTACCCGGCCGCTCCGGGCGCATTCGAGACCGCACGGATCCGGGACGCGCTGATCGCGGTCGGGCTGCCTGATCTCGCCGAGCGGCTCGAGGAGGACGGCCACTGGAACCGGATGCTGTCGCTCGGCGAGCAGCAGCGCCTGGGGCTTGCCCGCGCGCTGCTGCATGGGCCGGACTATCTGTTCCTGGACGAGGCCACCGCCTCGCTGGACGAGCCGTCCGAGGCCCGGCTCTACCGGCTGCTGGTGGAGAAGCTGCCGCAGGCCACGATCGTCTCGATCGGGCACCGCTCGACGCTCGACGCCTTCCACACCCGCAAAATGGCGATGGTGGAGCACGGTGACATTCACGTTCTCGGCGATGCCGGCAAGCCGGCCGCGGCGGAGCCAAGCGCGGCACGCTGAGAGGCGCCCCTCGCCGACTATCGCGTCGAAAGAACCGGGTGGGCGGCTTCCGGCCCTCGGGACGCCGCAGCCCCAACTCGGGCCTCGTCATGGCGAGGAGCTCTTGCGACGAAGCAATCCAGACTGCCTCCGCGGCGGCATTTCTGGATTGCTTCGCTGCGCTCGCAAGGACGGAGTCCAGGGCGTAAGCGCCGCTCTCCCGGCTCACATTTCAAGCCGCAGGGGCACCTTTGTAATCTCGTGGCCAGCCTCGCCCCCGAGGTCGACCCCGCCTCACCTCTCCCCAAAGCAAAAGGGCGGCAGATCGCTCTGCCGCCCTCGTCAAGTCGTTCCGGGAAGAAACTTACTTCAGGTTGCTCATCGCCGTCAGGTCGAACGAGAGCTTGGCGACGCCAGCCGCGCTGCACCAGTTGGAGCCGAAGCCACCCGGGTTGACGGCGGTGAAGCTGCCGTCAAACTTCGCGGTGAAGTCGCTGGTGAAGGCGTTGCAGTCGCCCTTCTTCAGGTCGGTGTCGTAGTAGCGCAGGTCG
>NZ_JBFULT010000243.1:0-10693 GCF_054049755.1 Bradyrhizobium sp. P5_C11_2 | reverse complement strand
ACCGTGGGCGTTGCGAGTTAATGCGGACGGAGATTTCCGTCCAAAAACTGTCTTGAAGGAGTGAGCCGATGTCGACCCATATTTCAGTCCCGCCGCATGCGTTGCTTGAGCGCATTCTCACGCTGGAGATCGTGCGCGTGACGGAGCGGGCGGCGGTGTCTTCGGCGCGGCTGCGCGGGCACGGCAATGAGAAGGCGGCCGACCAGGCCGCGGTGGACGCGATGCGGCGCGAGCTCAACAAGCTGCCGATCGAGGGCACCATCGTGATCGGCGAGGGCGAGCGCGACGAGGCGCCGATGCTCTTCATCGGCGAGAAGGTCGGCATGAACGCCGGCCCGAAGGTCGACATCGCGGTCGATCCGCTCGAAGGCACCACGCTGTGCGCCAAGAACATGCCGGGCTCGATTGCCACCATGGCGATGGCCGACGGCGGCACGCTGCTGCACGCGCCCGACGTCTACATGCAGAAGCTCGCGATCGGCCCAGGTTACGCCAAGGGCGTCGTCGAGCTCGATGCCACGCCGGCCGACAACGTCCGCCGTCTCGCCAAGGCCAAGGGCGTCACGCCGGAGGGCATCACCGTGCTCGTGCTCGACCGTCCGCGCCACGCCAGCATCATCGAGAGCGTGCGCTCGACGGGTGCGGCGGTGCGGCTCATCACCGACGGCGACGTCGCCGGCGTGATCCACTGCGCCGATCCCGACAACACCGGCGTCGACATGTATCTCGGCACCGGCGGCGCGCCGGAAGGCGTGCTCGCCGCGGTGGCGCTGCGCTGCATCGGCGGCCAGATGCAGTGCCGCCTGATCCTCGATTCCGACGAGAAGCGCGAACGCGCCGGCAAGATGGGCGTCAACGATCCCAAGATGATCTACGGCATCGAGGACATGGCCAAGGGCGACTGCCTGTTCGCCGCCACCGGCGTCACCACCGGCTCGCTGCTCTCGGGCGTGAAATTCCGCAAGGACGGCGTGATCGAGACCGAGACCGTGGTGATGCGCTCCGTCACCGGCACCGTGCGCTACATCAAGGCCGAGCACCGCGAGCTGGCGAAGTTCCACCTGGACTAAGACGTCTGTCATTCCGGGGCTCGCGCAGCGAGAACCCGGAATCTCGCGCCACAACTTCTGGATTCCGGGTTGTCCGGGCCGCGCCTGGCGCGGTCCCGACGCCCCGGAATGACAACAAGAACAACAGGGGAAGCGCCCATGTCCGATCTCTCCGCCGTCAAAGCCCTCGTCTTCGACGTGTTCGGCACCGTCGTCGACTGGCGCACCAGCCTGATCACCGACCTGATGTGGTGGAGCAGGGACCGCGGCGTCACCGCCGACTGGACCGCTTTGGTCGACGGCTGGCGCGGCATGTACATGGCCTCCATGGACGATGTGCGCAAACACCCCGAGCGCGGCTACGTCATCCTCGACGACCTGCACCGCCGCTCGCTGGAGAAGCTGGTCGAGAAGTTTGCAATCAAGGGCCTGACCGAGGCCGATCTCGACTACATCACCAGGGGCTGGCATCGCCTGCATCCGTGGCCCGACAGCGTCGCCGGCMTGACCCGGCTGAAATCAAAATTCGTGATCTCGCCGCTGTCGAACGGCAACGTCGCGCTGCTCACCAACATGGCGAAGTTCTCTGGGCTCCCCTGGGACCTCATCATGTCGGCGGAATTGTTCGAGCACTACAAGCCCGATCCCGAGACCTATCTCGGCGCCGCGCGCCTGCTCGGCCTCAAGCCCGAGCAGGTGATGATGGTCGCCGCCCACAACGGCGACCTTGCGGCCGCGCAGAAGAACGGGCTGAAGACCGCGTTCGTGGCGCGGCCGACCGAGTATGGTCCGTTGCAGAAGGTGGATTTCGAGGCCACCGGCAATTGGGACATCGTCGCCAAGGACTTTGGCGGGATCGCCGACAGACTGGGGTGCTAAAGGCGGCCTGAACGTGTTGAGGGCGACCGAATGAACCAGGCCGCGGCCATCGATGCCGCCAATGCGATCAGCACCTATATCCTGGCGAAGGATGGCAACCGGCCTCAATTGATGAAGCTCGCCTTCGTGGAGGACTGCGAGCTCGAAATGGCCGTCAAGACCGACGCCATCTCGTTTCCGAGTTCGGCAAAGGGGCTGGAGCAAGTCACCCAGGTGCTGGTCACCGGCTTCGGCGACCAGTACGAGAATGTGCGCACGTTTTGCCTTTCGCGTCCCGATGCAGGCCACCTGCCGCATTTCCGTTGCGATTGGCTGGTCGGGATGTCGACGCGGCAGGGCGGCGCCGTTCGCGTCGGATGCGGACACTATGGCTGGCATTTTGCTTCCGGCGACGATGGGCGTGTGAAGAAGCTCGTGATCGACATCGAGGTCATGTGCGTGCTTCCGATCGAGGCCTCGGAGCCGATCATGCAGTGGCTGGCGGGTTTGCCTTATCCAGGGTGCCCGGACGTCCAGGCCCGCGAGCGCATTCCGGATATCGATGCGCTGCGGCCGATCGAGCGCTTCCTTGGCGGACGGAAATGACAGGCGGCCGTCCCTGAGGAGATACCTGCGGGTCCTTGTCCGTCACGCAATCCGCAACGCGGGCTCGCTCCCCTCCGTCTCCGCAAATCCCGCCTGTAAAACCTCTTCGCGCTTGTGCCGCAGATGCGCGCGCAGAATGTGGGACAGGCCGACGCCGTCGCGGCGCTGCAGCGCGTTCAGGATCGCCTCGTGCTCCTTCACGGCCAGCGCCCAGCGCTGCGGCGTCATCGGCGTGACGTAGCGCGCGCGCCGGATGCGCGCGGTCACGGACGCATAGACCGCCGCAAGCGCGGGATTTCCGGCCGCGTCGACGATGGCCTCGTGAATGGCGCGGTTGCCGCGGTAATATTGGATCAGGTCGCCCTCGCGATAATGCTGCACCATGACCGCGTGCGCGGCGGTGATCACGTCGATCTCGACCTCCGTGATGCGCTCGCAAGCGAGTTCGCCGGCGAGCGCTTCCAGGCCCTGGCAGACTTCGAACAGGTCGCGCATGTCCTTGTCGGTCAGCTTCGCGGCGCGCGAGCCGCGATGCGGCAGCAACTGCACGAGGCCCTCGGCGGCCAGCACCTTGAGCGCCTCGCGCAGCGGTGTGCGCGAGATCTGGAGCCGGTCGCACAGCTCGCGCTCGGGAATCCGCGCGCCTGGCGGGATTTCGCCCTCGAGCAGAATGGCGCGGATGCGGCCGACGACTTCCTCATGAAGCATGGGATGAGACCTAATTTGCATGCAAAAAGGGGAATACTGTCGCCAATCGTTAAGTTCAGGCTTGAAAATATCATATTTTGCATTCAAAACTACAAAAAACAGAGGAGGCTCGGGAGATGGACCAGCAGGTCGCGGCGGCGGAAGACCTCATCTTTGAACGCAATGGCAGCATCGGGCGGATCATTTTCAACCGCCCGCAGGCCCGCAATGCCTTCACCTTCGCCATGTACGAGCGGCTCGCCGCGATCTGCGAAGAGGCCAACCAGGATCCGTCGATCAAGGTGCTGGTGCTCCGCGGTGCCGGCGACAAGGCCTTCGCCTCGGGAACCGACATCAACCAGTTCCGCGAATTCGAGACACCGCAGGACGCGCTCGACTACGAGAACCGGATCGACCGCGTTCTCTCCACCCTCGAGCAATGCCGGGTGCCGACGATCGCGGCGATCAACGGCTTCTGCACCGGCGGAGGCGCCGGCATCGCCGCGGCCTGCGATCTGCGCATCGGCACAGCCAGCACCAAGATTGGATTCCCCATCGCAAGGACGCTCGGCAATTGCCTGTCGATGTCCAATGTCAGCCGTCTTACCGCGCTGATCGGTGCTGCCCGGGTCAAGGATCTGATCTTCACCGCGCGGCTCATCGAAGCCGCGGAGGCGGCAAGCGTCGGACTGCTCGGCGAAGTCGTCGAGGATATCACGGCACTCGACAAGCGCGCCGACGAAGTCGCCCGGCTTCTCGCCGGTCATGCGCCGCTGACGCTTAACGCGACCAAGCAGGCGGTGGCCCGCCTGCAAAAGCGGCTGACGCGGGACGAGGGCGAGGACCTGATCCTGATGTGCTACACCAGCCAGGATTTTCGCGAGGGCCTCGACGCATTTCTCAACAAGCGCCCGCCGCAATGGCGCGGCCAATAGGACGGGCCGATGCAAAAGGGTCAATCGCAATCCACCTCCGTCCGCCCGGGGCCGCTGGCCGGCCTCAAGGTCGTCGATCTCACCCATGTCATGGCAGGGCCGACCTGTACCTTGATGCTCGCCGACATGGGCGCCGACGTCATCAAGATCGAAAAATCGCCCAATGGCGATGACACCCGCCATTCGGTGCCGCCGAAGATCGGCGACGAGGCGGCCTCGTTCCTGATGATGAACCGCAACAAGCGCGGCGTCGTGCTGGATCTGAAAACCGACGGCGGCAAGTGCGTCCTGCGCCGACTGATCGCGAGCGCCGATGTGCTGGTCGAGAATTTCGCGCCCGGCGCCATGGAGCGGCTGGGCTTCGGCTATGAGGAGCTGCACGAGGAGTATCCGGCGCTGATCTATTGTTCGCTGTCGGGCTTCGGCCGCACCGGCCCCTACAGGCACCGCAGGGGATTCGATCTGGTCGCGCAGGCGATGAGCGGGATCATGAGCTTCACCGGTGAACGTCCGGACGGCCCGCCCGTGAAGTGCGGGCCGCCGCTGTCGGACATCACCGCCGGCCTGCTCGCGAGCATGGGAATTCTTGCCGCCTATGCGCATCGTCTCAAGACGGGTGAGGGGCAGTGGGTCGAGACGTCGCTCTATGAAGCCGCGCTGGTGCAGACCTATTGGCAATCGACCATTGCGCTGGCCGCGGGGACGGCGCCACGCGCGATGGGCTCGGCGCATCCGCTCAACGCGCCGTATCAGGCCTTTGAAGCCTCCGACGGTTGGCTCGTGGTCGGCGGTGCCAACAAGAAGCACTGGCTGTTGATGCTGGAGGCGCTCGGCGCGACCGAGCTCGCCTCCGACCCGCGCTTCGTCACCGGGGCCGACCGAATGGCGCATCTGAAGGAGCTCGAAGCCGTTCTCAGCGAGCGCTTCCGCACCAGGCCGCGGTCGCATTGGCTGGCGGCGCTTGAGGATAAGGGCGTGCCCTGTGGTCCCGTGCACGACATGCTGGAAGCCCTGAGCGATCCGCAGACGCTTGCGCGCGAGATGGTGGTCGAGGTCGAGCATTCGACGCTCGGTCCGGTGAAGACGATCGGACTTCCGGTCAAATTCTCGGAGACGCCCGGCAAGGTACGTTCCGGCGCACCGGTCTATGGTGAACATACACGGGAGGTGCTGGCGGAATACGGGTTCGACCAGCAACAGATCGAAGCGCTCGAAAAAGAAGGCGCGATCGTCTCGGCGTCGATCAGGCAGGAGGAACGTATCGCCTGATCTGACGTCGCGACCAAGAAACAAGACAAAAAAATTTGGGTGGAGGAAAAACATGCGCAAGACGTCGACATTTTTGCTGTCCGCAGCCGCCAGCGTGCTCGCCTGCACGATTTCCGCCAGCGCGGCCTGGCAGCCGCAGAAACCGATCGAGTTCGTGGCGACTGCAGGGCCGGGCGGCGGCACCGACAATCTGGCCCGCGCGGTCCAGAACATCATCACCAAGTACAAGCTGACGGAGCAGCCGATCGTCGTCGTCAACAAGGGCGGAGGCAGCGGCGCGGAGGGCTATGTCTACGGCAAGGCCTCCGCCGGCGATCCCTACAAGGTGATCTTCGGCACGTCGAACGCCTGGCAGCAGCCGCTCGTGTCGAAGGTGGCCTTCAACTACACCGATCTCACGCCGGTCGCGGCGATGGCGCAGGACGAGTTCCTGCTCTGGGTCAAGCAGGACGCGCCCTACAAGACGGCGGGCGATTATCTGAAAGCTGCCGCCGCTGGTGAGTTCAAGATGGGCGGCGCCCAGTCCAAGGACACCGATGAGGTGCTGACCCGCATGATCGAGAAGGCCGGTCACGTCAAGATGACCTACATCCCTTTCAAGAGCGGCGCCGAGACCGCGGTGCAGCTCGCTGGCGGACACCTCGACTCCCACGTCAACAATCCCAGCGAGAGCCTTGGGCAATGGCGCGGCGGTACGCAGCGCCCCCTTTGTGTGTTCAGCCCGAAGCGATTGCCGCAGGGCGCCAAGGTCACCGCGACCGAAGGCTGGGGTGATGTTCCGACCTGCGCCGAGCAGGGCCTCGACATCAAGCAATATGAGCAGCCGCGCACGGTCTGGCTGCCGGGCAAGGTCACGCCGGAGCAGGCCGCGTACTATGTCGATCTCATGAAGAAGGTACAGGCGACGCCGGAATGGAAGGACTACATCGAGAAGACGTCCCAGGTCGACACGTTCCTGACCGGAGCTGACTTCGACAAGTTCATCAAGGAGGATCTTGAGCACCTCAAGCAGGTCGCGGGCGAGCAGGGCTGGCTCATCAAGTGAGCCGGCGCCACCGGGCAATGACGTCCTGTTATCTCGTGCCGAGCTGGAGCTTCCGATGATATCGCGCCGCGCTCTCGAACTGGCGACCGCCGCTCTCACCGGCAGCTTCGGTGTCACGGTCGTCGTCTCCAGCCTCGACAACGGCATCGGCTGGTCGAGTGCGGGCGTGGAGTCGGGCACATTCCCGTTCCTGACCGGTGTCATCCTCGTCCTCGGCAGCCTGTATAATCTGGCGCGCGGTGCCCTGCCGGGCGCGACGCTTGCAAGCGTCCCTATCGCCATCACGCCGACGGAGCTGCGCCGGCTTGCCGGCTTGTTCGTGCCGGCCGCGATTTTTGTTGCCGCGATCCCGCTCGCCGGGATGTACGCCGCGTCGGCGCTGTATGTCTTTGCGGTGCTGGCGATCCCCAGACACCAATCCGTGCCGCGCGCGCTCGCCATGGCGGGAGCGACGGCGCTGGCGCTCTACGTCGTGTTCGAGCGGATGTTCCAGGTGTCCTTGCCGCACGGGGCGCTCGCCGCCGCGTTCGGACTCTGATGGAAGGCCGCGATGGATAATCTCCAGGAGCTCCTGCACGGCTTCAGCATCGCGGTCACGGTGCCGCATCTGGCGCTGATGGTGGTCGGCGTGCTGCTCGGCATTCTCGTTGGCGTACTGCCGGGGCTGGGTGCACCGAACGGTGTGTCGCTGCTGTTGCCGCTGACCTTCGGCATGCAGCCGGTCTCAGCCATCATCCTGCTCTCCAGCATGTATTGGGGCGCGCTGTTCGGCGGCTCGGTGACGTCGATCCTGTTCAACATCCCCGGCGAGCCGTCGTCCGTCGCGACCACCTTCGACGGTTATCCGATGGCACGCGACGGGCGGCCGACGACGGCGCTCGCCACCGCCTTCGGCTCGGCGGCGTTCGGCGCGCTGGTCGGCGTTATCCTGATCACCTTTCTCGCCTCATGGGTGGCCGAGGTCGCGCTCGCTTTCGGCCCCCCGGAATATTTTGCGGTCTATTTCCTGGCCTTCGCAAGCTTCGTCGGCATGGGCGGCGCGGCGCCGATCAAGACGGTCGTGGCGCTCGCGATCGGCTTTGCGATCGCCGCCATCGGCATCGACACGGTCTCGGGAMGCGTCCGCCTCACCATGGGGATCGACGAGCTGGTCAAGGGCGTGAACTTCGTCGTCGCGGTGATGGGCCTGTTCGGCATCGGCGAGCTTCTGGTCGCGGTCGAGGAGGAGTTTCACGCCCGCGCCGTCTCATCGAAGATCGATTGGCGCGAGGTGTTTCGCGCGGTCGCCCGTCTGCCGCGCCATAGCGTTGCATTGCTGCGCAGCGCGGCGATCGGATGCTGGATGGGGATCACGCCGGGCGGCCCGACGGCTGCATCCTTCATGAGCTACGGCATCGCCAGGCGCTTCTCGCGGCGTGGCCGCTACTTCGGGACGGGCGAGGTGGAGGGGATCATCTCGCCGGAGACGGCCGATCATGCCGCCGGCACCAGCGCGCTGCTGCCGATGCTCTCGCTCGGCATTCCCGGCTCGGCCACCGCGGCGGTCATGATGGGCGGCCTGATGATCTGGGGACTCAATCCCGGACCGATGCTGTTCGTCGACCAGAAGGATTTCGTCTGGGGGCTGATCGCCTCGATGTATGTCGGCAACATCGTCGCCGTGGCGTTGGTGCTGCTGACGGTTCCGGTGTTTGCCGCCCTGATGCGGATTCCCTTCGTCGTCATCGCGCCGTTGATCGTGATCATCTGCGTCGTCGGCGCCTATTCGGTGTCGAATTCCTATCTCGACGTCATCATGATGATGGGCTTCGGCATCGTCGGCTATCTCTTCAAGAAGCTGTTCTATCCGTTGGCTCCGCTGGTGCTGGCGATCGTCATCGGCGACAAGGCTGAGGATGCGTTCCGGCAATCGATGCTGATGTCCAAGGGATCGCTCGGAATCTTCTTCGCGAACCGTCTCGTGACCTGTCTCGTGCTGGCCGGCATAGCGCTGCTGCTGCTGCCGCTTGCGTTGCAGCTTGCGCGCTGGTTGCTACCCAAGCCCGTCGCGACCGGTGACGAGACCTCAAGCCAGGAAGAAAAGGTGATCATATGACCTTAAGGCCGCTCATTGCACTTGCGATGGGAGATCCCGCCGGCATCAGTCCGGAGCTGACGGCAAGGCTCGCGGCGCAGGACGACGTCCGCGCCCGCGGCCGGCTCGTCGTGATCGGCGACCGCCGCATCTTCGACGAGGGGGCGCGCATAGCCGGCATCAAGCCGGAGCTGAAGACAGTGGAGGAGGGAGCCGACTTTCGCGGGACGGAGGGCGATGTGCTGTTCGTCGATCTCGGCCATCTCGATCCCAAAGAGGTCGAACCGAAGACTGCGACCCTTTCCGGCGGCAGGTTCGCKCTTGCCAACTACAAGCATGCGCTCGAACTCGCCCGCGACGGCCGCGTCGATGCGGTCTGCTTCACCCCCTTCAACAAGCAGGCGATGCGGCTCGCCCGCGCCGAATATGACGATGAGATCGCATTTTCAGCCGAAGTGGCCGGCCTCAAGACGGCGGCGAGCGAATTCAACGTTCTGGGGCAGCTCTGGAACGCACGGGTCACCTCCCACATTCCGCTCAAGGACGTCGCCGCGCGATTGTCGGGCGAACGCATCCATCGCGCGCTCAAGTTGACCGACTCCTGCATGCGCAATGCCGGCTTCGCGCGACCGCGCATCGCGGTCGCGGGTCTCAATCCACATGCCGGCGACGGCGGCAATTTCGGCCGCGAGGAGATCGACGTCATCGCGCCCGCAGTCGCCGCCGGGCAGCGCGATGGCATCGCCGCCGAGGGACCGTTCCCGGCCGACACCGTGTTTCTGCGCGCCAAGGGCGGCGCCTTCGATGCGGTACTGACGATGTATCACGACCAGGGCCAGATCGCGATGAAGCTGATGGGCTTCGACCGTGGCGTCACCTTGCTCGGCGGCTTTCCGTTTCCGATCTGCACGCCGGCGCACGGCACCGCCTATGACATCGCAGGGCAAGGCATCGCGTCGATCGGCGCGAGCCGCGCCGCGGTGCTGCTCGCGGCGGAGATGGCCGGGCGTCGTGCTGCGTGACGAGGCGACGCTATTTCGCGATCGGCGTCGTCAGCTCCTTGTCGGCCGTATCCACCACGAACACGGCAAGCAGCTTCGCGGGCTCGGTCTCGCTGGCATTGGCGCTGACGGCGTGGCGGTCGCCGGGCCTCTCGGAAAAGTTCTCTCCCTTGTGAAAGACCTTGGCGGGGCCGTCATTGACCTGACTACGGATCGCGCCTTCCAGGACCGTGGCATAGATGARGGCGGAGGGCGGGTGCATGTGGGCCGGTGAGGAGCCGCCGGGACCATACTCGACCAGCACGCCCTTCATGCTCTTGCCCGGGACATTTGGCAGTGCCTGGTCAAACACGACAGTCACCTTCGCCGAAGGCGCCGCCGATTCTGCTGCATGGGCACTCAGGAAAGATGCGGCATAAACCGCCGCTGCGATCAGCAATCCGCGCATGGGGACTTTCCTCCTCAGAGGTTCGCGAGCCAGGTTGCGAGCGGGATCTTTCCGAGCCGCGCCTCGCCGAGCGGGTTCAGCGATGTGTCGTCAATGGGGGCGCCGTAATACGGCGCCGTTGGGTCTCCCACCACCGGCCGGGCGTCGCCGGACGCCTTGAGGCGGCGTGCGATGAATTCATTGAAGGGGGCCTTCTCGGGTCCCGCGATATCGATCGTGCCGTTGAGCGGCCGGCCCATGGCGACCTCGGCGAGGCGATCGGCGACGTCTTCAGCCGCGATCGGCTGAAACAGTGCCGATGGGACGACGATCTTTCCTTCGATCGCACCCGTCTCGGCAATGGCGCCGAGGAATTCGAAGAACTGGGTGGCGCGCACGATCGAGTAGGGGATCGGCGAGGATTTGATGATGGTCTCCTGGGCGAGCTTGGCACGAAAATAGGAATTGTCGGGCGACCGTTCGGTCCCGACGATCGACAGCGCCACGTGATGCTTCACGGCTGCCGAGGCCTCTGCCGCAGCGAGATTCTTGCTCGAACGCTGGAAGAAATCGAGCACGGCGGCGGGCTCCCAGGACGGCGCGTTGGCAACATCGACGACGACATCCGCGCCCGCCAGCACTGCTGCGAGGCCTTCCCCGGTCACGGCGTTCACGCCTGATTTCGGCGAGGCTGCCACCGCCTCGTGCCCCTGCTGCTTGAGCTTCGCGACGAGCTTGGATC
>NZ_JBFULT010000242.1:0-10708 GCF_054049755.1 Bradyrhizobium sp. P5_C11_2 | reverse complement strand
CACCACCTCCGGGGGGCGCGACCGGCTCGACTGGTCGGTGCCGGAGGGAACCGAGGGCGTGATCGTCGAGCTCGGCGCCAACGACGCGCTGCGCGGCATCGATCCGGACYTGGCGCGGGCCGCGCTGACCGACATCGTCCAGCGGCTGCAGGCGCGCAAGATCGCGGTGATGCTCTGCGGCATGCTGGCGCCGCCGAATTACGGCGCCGAATACGCCGCGCGCTTCAATTCGATTTATCCGGATCTGGCGAAAAAATTCGACGTGCCGCTCTATCCGTTCTTCCTCGACGGTGTCGCGGCCGACGCCAAGCTCAACCAGGCCGACGGCATTCATCCGACCGCGGCCGGCGTCGACATCATCGTCCACAACATCATGCCTACGGTGGAGGCATTCCTGCGCACCATAAGCGAGCAACGTCGTTGAAATGCAGGCAGCGCTAACCCTAATCCCCGGGGTTTTCCCGGAGTGGCCCGCGCCAAGCTTGCAGAGTCATACAACTGCGATAGGAATCAGGGTACCGGTGATTCGTCGCCGGCTCTAATTTGGATAGGGTCCTGCTCAGGGGCCGTACCCAAGCATCGGGAGTGCTGAACGATGCCGCGTTTGTTCACTGGTCTGGAAATCCCGGCCGAGGTCGGCCAGACGCTTTCCAACTTGAGGGGCGGCCTTCCCGGCGCCCGCTGGATCGATCCCGAAAATTATCACGTCACCCTGCGCTTCATCGGCGACATCGACGGCATCTCCGCCAACGAGATCGCCTCGATGCTGTTTCGCGTCAACCGCAAGCCGTTCGAGGTGAAGGTGCAGGGGCTGATGAGTTTCGGTGGACGCAAGCCGCGCGCGGTGGTCGCCACCATCGCGCCGAGCAAGCCGCTGATCGAATTGCAGGCCGAGCTCGAACGGATGATGCAGCGGATCGGCCTCGACCCCGAGGGGCGCAAGTTCATTCCGCATGTCACGCTGGCGCGGTTGCACGACGCCTCCGACCAGGACGTCGCCGACTACCTCTCGCTGCGCGGCTACTTCCCGAGCAAGGCATTCATGGCCGAGCGCTTCGTGCTGTTCTCGTCGCGCGCCTCGACCGGCGGCGGCCCGTATGTGGTCGAGGACGCCTACGAGCTCTGTGCGTGATTTCTTACCTCTCCCCGCTTGCGGGGAGAGGTCGAAATTCAAGCGCAGCTTGAATTTCGGGTGAGGGGGTACAGGTCTCTCAACGATCTCGAGCGCGGAGAGAGGCCCCTCTCCCCTCCCTTTCACCGTAAGAACGGGGAGAGGGAGAAAAACCGCATACCCCCCGCACCAATTCACGGCTTGCAATTTGCCTCCGTCTCTGGCGGTAAAGGGCCATGCTCTCGACCCCCAGTTCCTCATTCCGCGAGGCGTATCAGGCCCAGATCGCGTCCGGCGCGATCGAGCCCGATCCCGCGCAAGCCGAGGTTGCCGAGGCCTATGCGGCGCTCGACCAGCAGCTTGCGAATTACAAGCCGCAGCGCAAGCAGGGCCTRCTCAGCCGCCTGTTCAGCGGCAGCGACAAGGACGACGCGCCGCACGGGCTCTACATCCATGGCGAGGTCGGCCGCGGCAAGACCATGCTGATGGACCTGTTCTTCCAGTACTCCTCCGTCGAGCACAAGCGGCGCGCGCATTTCCACGAATTCATGGCCGAGGCGCATGAGCGCATCTACGATTATCGCCAGGGCATCGCGCGCGGCGAGATCGCCGATGGCGACGTCATCGCGCTGACCGCGAACGCGATCTTCGAGGAGAGCTGGCTGCTCTGCTTCGACGAATTCCACGTCACCGACATCGCGGACGCGATGATCCTCGGCCGCCTGTTCGCAAAGCTGTTTGAATTGGGCACCGTGGTGGTCGCGACCTCCAACGTCGCGCCCGACGATCTCTACAAGGGCGGCCTGAACCGTTCGCTGTTCCTGCCCTTCATCAAGCAGATCACCGACCACATGGACGTGCTGCGGCTGGATGCGCGCACCGATTTCCGGCTGGAAAAACTCCAGGGCGTGCCGATGTGGCTGACGCCGGCGGACACTGACGCGGACACCGCGCTCGACCGCGCCTGGTCGAAGATGACCGGCGGCGCCAAATGCAAGTCGCGCGATATTTCGATCAAGGGCCGCATCCTGCACGTGCCGTGCTCGGCCCATGGCGTGGCGCGGTTTGCGTTCGCCGATCTCTGCGAGAAGCCGCTCGGGGCATCCGACTACCTCAGGCTGGCGCACGACTACCACACTGTCCTGGTCGACCATATTCCAGTGATGGATTTCTCTCAGCGCAACGCCGCCAAGCGTTTCATCACGCTGATCGATACGCTCTATGACAATGCCGTGAAGCTGATGGCCTCGGCCGATGCCAATCCGATTTCGCTCTACCTCGCCGACGAGGGCAACGAGGCCAACGAATTCAAGCGGACGGCGTCGCGCCTGATCGAGATGAGCTCGGAATCCTATCTGGCGCTGCCTCACGGCCGCAAGGATTCCACCGCCAGCGGCTCGACCAAGGGCCTGGTGGAGACTTAAGTCCTATGCGGTCGTCATTCCGGGGCGCGCGTCAGCGCGAACCCGGAATCTCGCGCTACCAACCTCGAGATTCCGGGTTCGCCCGCGCAATGGCGCGGACGCCCCGGAATGACGGCTTGGGGTTGCTGGCCGGATTCTCGGCAAGCCCGACAATTGGGCATCCGGCGACTTGAACGGGGGAAGCGAAAGGGATAACCACCCTGTCAGTTTTCCCCTCCTTACGTGTCTAAAGGACAGGTTCACATGGCGCGCGACAAGATTGCTTTGATTGGCTCCGGTCAGATCGGCGGAACGCTGGCTCATCTCATCGGCCTGAAAGAACTGGGCGACGTGGTGATGTTCGACATCGCCGAGGGGGTGCCGCAGGGCAAGGCGCTCGACATCGCGCAGTCCTCGCCGGTCGACGGTTTTGACGCGCACTACACCGGCGCCAACTCCTACGAGGCGCTCGACAACGCAAAGGTCTGCATCGTCACTGCCGGCGTGCCGCGCAAGCCCGGCATGAGCCGCGACGACCTCCTCTCCATCAACCTCAAGGTCATGGAGCAGGTCGGTGCCGGCATCAAGAAGTACGCCCCCGACGCGTTCGTCATCTGCATCACCAACCCGCTCGACGCCATGGTCTGGGCGCTCCAGAAGGCCTCGGGCCTGCCGCACAAGAAGGTCGTCGGCATGGCCGGCGTGCTCGACTCGGCGCGCTTCCGCTACTTCCTGGCCGACGAGTTCAACGTCTCGGTCGAGGACGTCACCGCCTTCGTGCTCGGCGGCCATGGCGACACCATGGTGCCGCTGGTGAAGTACTCCACCGTCGCCGGCATCCCGCTGCCCGACCTCGTCAAGATGGGTTGGACCTCGCAGGCGCGCCTCGACGAGATCGTCGACCGCACCCGCAACGGCGGCGCCGAGATCGTCAACCTGCTCAAGACCGGCTCGGCCTTCTACGCCCCGGCCGCTTCCGCGATCGCGATGGCCGAGAGCTATCTGCGCGACAAGAAGCGCGTGCTGCCCTCGGCCGCCTACCTCAACGGCGAATACGGCGTGAAGGACATGTATGTCGGCGTGCCCGTCGTGATCGGCTCCAAGGGTGTCGAGCGCGTCGTCGAGATCGAGCTGGCCGGCAAAGACCGCGAGGCCTTCGACAAGTCGGTCGGCGCCGTGCAGGGCCTAGTCGACGCCTGCAAGAAGATCGCGCCCGACCTGCTCGGCCGCTAAGCGCAACATTCCCGCCGAAGATCGAAACCCGGTCTTCGGCGGTTTCATTTCCGGGGCCCGGCTGCAACTCTTGTTGAAGGCTTGGCGGGTTCCGGGTCCGCAAGTCCAGAGATCGATGTCAAAGAATCCGGGTTGCAGTTCCTGTGGTATATGGTATGCCAGCCACAAGACTGAGGTGGGCCTACGAGGTCACCGCCCGCGGATTCAGGGAGCGACCATATGAATATCCATGAATATCAGGCCAAAGCGCTGCTGAACGAGTTCGGCGTGCCGATCTCCAAGGGCGTTCCGGTCCTGAAGGCCGCCGACGCGGACGCTGCGGCCAAGGCGCTGCCGGGCCCAGTCTGGGTGGTGAAGAGCCAGATCCACGCCGGCGGCCGCGGCAAGGGCAAGTTCAAGGAAGCCTCGGCCGGCGACAAGGGCGGCGTCCGCATCGCCAAGTCGGCCGCGGAGGTCACCGAATTCGCCAAGCAGATGCTCGGCGCTACGCTCGTGACGATCCAGACCGGCCCCGCCGGCAAGCAGGTCAACCGCCTCTACATCGAGGACGGCTCCGACATCGACAAGGAGTTCTATCTCTCGATCCTGGTCGACCGCGAGACCTCCCGCGTCTCGTTCGTGGTGTCGACCGAGGGCGGTGTCAACATCGAGGACGTCGCGCACAACAACCCTGAGAAGATCGTCACCTTCTCGGTCGATCCTGCCACCGGCATCATGGGCCATCACGGCCGCACCGTCGCCAACGCGCTGAAACTGTCGGGAGACCTCGCCAAGCAGGCCGAGAAGCTCACCGCGCAGCTGTTCGCGGCCTTCGTCGCCAAGGACATGTCGATGCTGGAGATCAACCCGCTGGTCGTGACCAAGCAGGGCCAGCTCCGCGTGCTCGACGCCAAGGTCTCGTTCGACGACAATGCGCTGTTCCGTCATCCCGAGGTGCTGGCGCTGCGCGACGAGACCGAGGAAGACGCCAAGGAAATCGAGGCGTCGAAATACGACCTCAACTACGTCACGCTCGACGGCAATATCGGCTGCATGGTCAACGGCGCCGGTCTCGCCATGGCGACGATGGACATCATCAAGCTCTACGGCATGGCGCCGGCGAACTTCCTCGACGTCGGCGGCAGCGCCAGCAAGGAAAAGGTCGCCGCCGCCTTCAAGATCATCACCGCGGATCCCAACGTGAAGGGCATCCTGGTCAACATCTTCGGTGGTATCATGAAGTGCGACGTGATCGCCGAAGGCGTCACGGCCGCGGTGCGTGAAGTGGGCCTCAGCGTGCCGCTGGTGGTCCGCCTCGAAGGCACCAATGTCGAACTGGGCAAGAAGATCATCCGTGAATCCGGCCTGAACGTGGTGCCGGCCGACAATCTCGACGACGCCGCGCAGAAGATCGTGAAGGCCGTCAAGGGAGGCTAAGGCCATGACCCAAGACCATCTCGCAGCATCATCTCCACTTGCAGAGCACGCGCGCCTCGCCGCGTTCGCCGGCGAATGGAATGGCGAAGAGGTGGTCTTCCCGTCGCGCTGGAATGCCGGCGGGCCGGCCACCTCGCACACCGTCGCGCGCATGGATCTCAACGGGTTCTACCTGATCCAGGACTCGGTGCAGATGCGCGACGGCAAGCAGATCTTCGCCACCCACGGCATCTTCACCTACGACCGCGAGGACCGGACCTACAAATTGTTCTGGTACGACTCGCTCGGATACACGCCGCCCTCGCCCGCCTCCGGCGGGTGGGTCGGCAAGACCCTGACGCTGGTGCGCGGCTCGCTGCGCGGCAATGCGCGCCACGTCTACGAGATCATCGACGACAATTCCTACGCGTTGAAGATCCAGTTCTCGCCGGACGCGGAAGGCTGGGCTGACGTGCTCACCGGCGTCTATCGTCGGGTGCATTGAGCCGTGAACGAAAGCTTGTCCGTCGATATGCGCTTCGCGGTCGCCTTCATGTCGGCGCAGATTCTGGCGTCGGGAGCCTCTGCCGAAACGCTGTCGGACAAAATGGTCGCGACCCTTGAAAGCGTCTGTGTGGCGCCGGCGTCCTCCGAAGCAATGATGGCTGCCGGCGAAAAAATGGCCGCCGCAGAAAACTGGAAGTTGCTTCGGTCGGGACCAGCGCCGATGCCGATCATGCACAACGAGAATGGTCCGAAGATGTCCTTCGAAAGTGTCTGGGATCTCGATGGCGGCGCATCCTTGTATATCTCGATTGTGCGGCCTGAGCAGGTCGGACTCAGATACGACATTTGCGCCATTCAGCCGGCCGCTCGCGTCAACAGCGAAGAACTGGCTGGCGCGGTCGCTCGCCAGTTCGGATCGACGCTCACGAAGGACACGTCGGGAAGGTACAAGAACCAAGAAGGCTGGTTCTTCACCCAAGAGAAGGCGCGAGGAAACTGCGGAAAACAGGTCACCTTTTCCGGCGGTTCAGGCCAACCTGAAGCTCTCTTCTTCACGAACTTTGCATACCCCAACGACGGCCAATGGGACGTGATGGCTAAACACACCACGCGCTGTCCAATTCAATAACTCGTTCTGAAAGCGGAAAACTCATGTCCATCCTGATCGACAAGAATACCAAGGTCATCTGCCAGGGCTTTACCGGCAAGAACGGCACCTTCCACTCGGAGGCCGCGCTTGCCTACGGCACCAAGATGGTCGGCGGCACTTCGCCGGGCAAAGGCGGCTCGACGCATCTGGGCCTGCCGGTGTTCGACACGGTGCGCGAGGCGCGTGAGAAGACCGGTGCCGATGCGTCGGTGATCTACGTGCCGCCGCCGGGTGCGGCCGATGCGATCTGCGAGGCCATCGACGCCGAGATCCCGCTGATCGTCTGCATCACCGAAGGCATTCCTGTCATCGACATGGTCCGCGTGAAGCGCTCGCTGGCCGGTTCCAAGTCGCGCCTGATCGGGCCGAACTGCCCGGGCGTCATGACCGCGGGCGAGTGCAAGATCGGCATCATGCCCGCCAACATCTTCAAGACCGGCAGCGTCGGCATCGTCTCCCGCTCCGGCACGCTGACCTATGAGGCCGTGTTCCAGACCTCGCAGGAAGGCCTCGGCCAGACCACCGCGGTCGGCATCGGCGGCGACCCGGTCAAGGGCACCGAGTTCATCGACGTGCTGGAAATGCTGCTTGGCGACCCCAAGACCGAATCGATCATCATGATCGGCGAGATCGGCGGCTCCGCCGAGGAGGACGCCGCCCAGTTCCTCAAGGACGAGGCCAAGCGCGGCCGCAAGAAGCCGATGGTCGGTTTCATCGCCGGTGTCACCGCTCCTCCCGGCCGCCGCATGGGCCATGCCGGCGCGATCATCTCGGGCGGCAAGGGCGACGCCGGCTCCAAGACCGACGCGATGAAATCGGCTGGGATTACAGTGTCGCCGTCTCCCGCCCGCCTCGGCCACACGCTTGCCGAAAAGTTGAAAGGCTAATTCACTTCTTCGTACTTTTCCGGGCGAAGTTTCGCAGCAAATAGGATAAATGGTGCCTGTCGCGCTGAGCCCTGCCGGGGAGCTCAGCGCCAGCGCCGTTTGTTATGCGCGAACCGAAATCGCCAGGAACTCAAGTATGTCTCGCCAAGACGCGAACGCAGCCTTTGCCCTCTCCTCCTTTTTGCAGGGCACCAACGCCACCTACATCGACGAAATCTACGCCCGCTACGAGAAGGACCCGTCCTCGGTCGACGCCGAGTGGCAGGAGTTCTTCAAGAGCCTGAAGGACCAGCCGGACGACGTCCGCAAGAACGCCCAGGGCCCGTCTTGGGAGCGTACCAACTGGCCACTGACCCCGCAGGACGACCTGACCTCCGCCCTCGACGGCAACTGGGCGGAAGTCGAGAAGGCGGTCGGCAGCAAGATCGCCGCCAAGGTGCAGGCCAAGGGGGGCGATATCTCCTCCGCCGACGTGCTCCAGGCGACGCGCGACTCGGTCCGCGCGCTGATGCTGATCCGCTCCTACCGCATGCGCGGTCACTTCCACGCCAAGCTCGATCCGCTCGGCATCGAAGCGCCGCGCAATCGCGAAGAGCTTGACCCGCGCACCTACGGCTTCAGCGAAACCGATTTCGACCGCAAGATCTTCCTCGATCACGTGCTGGGCCTCGAATACGCTACGCTGCGCGAGATCACGGCGATCTGCGAGCGCACCTACTGCCAGACGCTCGGCGTCGAGTTCATGCACATCAGCAACGCCGCGCAGAAGGCCTGGATCCAGGAGCGCATCGAAGGGCTGGACAAGGAGATCTCGTTCACCCGCGAAGGTCGCCGTGCCATCCTGATGAAGCTGGTCGAAGCCGAAGGCTTCGAGAAATTCTGCGACACCAAGTTCACCGGCACCAAGCGCTTCGGTCTCGACGGCGGCGAATCGCTGATCCCCGCGCTCGAGCAGATCATCAAGCGCGGCGGCAATCTCGGTGTGAAGGAAGTCGTGGTCGGCATGCCGCATCGCGGCCGCCTCAACGTGCTGACCCAGGTGATGGGCAAGGCGCATCGCGCCCTGTTCCACGAGTTCAAGGGCGGCTCGGCCAACCCCGATGCGGTCGAAGGCTCGGGCGACGTCAAGTACCACCTCGGCGCGTCCTCGGACCGCGAGTTCGACGGCAACCGCATCCATCTGTCGTTGACCGCGAACCCCTCGCATCTCGAGATCGTCGATCCCGTGGTGCTCGGCAAGGTCCGCGCCAAGCAGGACCAGCATGGCGATCCGCCGGACCAGCGCATCTCGGTGATGCCGCTTTTGATGCATGGCGACGCCGCGTTCGCCGGCCAGGGCGTGGTCGCTGAGTGCTTCGGCCTGTCGGACCTGAAGGGCTACCGCACTGGCGGCTCCGTGCACTTCATCGTCAACAACCAGATCGGCTTCACCACCTATCCGCGTTACTCGCGCTCCTCGCCCTATCCGTCGGATGTGGCCAAGATGATCGACGCGCCGATCTTCCACGTGAACGGCGACGATCCGGAAGCCGTGGTGTTCGCGGCCAAGGTCGCGACGGAGTTCCGGCAGAAGTTCCACAAGCCGGTCGTGATCGACATGTGGTGCTATCGTCGCTACGGCCACAACGAGGGCGATGAGCCCGCGTTCACCCAGCCCGTGATGTACAAGCGGATCGCGGCCCATCCCTCGACCCTCACTCTTTACTCCAAGCGCCTGATCGCCGAAGGCGTGGTCACCGAGGGTGAGGTCGACAAGCTGAAGGCCGACTGGCGCTCGCGGCTCGATGCCGAGTTCGAAGCCGGCACCTCCTACAAGCCCAACAAAGCCGACTGGCTCGACGGCAAGTGGTCCGGCTTCAAGATCGCCGACCAGGAAGAGGATGCGCGGCGCGGCGTCACCGGCGTCGACACTGCGGTTCTGAAGGACATTGGCCGCAAGATCACCAAGGTGCCGGACGGTTTCCGCGTCCACCGCACCATCCAGCGTTTCCTCGACAACCGCGCCAAGGCGATCGACACCGGTGTCGGCATCGATTGGGCGACCGGCGAGGCACTGGCGTTCTGCACGCTGCTCAACGAGAACCACCATGTCCGCCTGTCGGGCCAGGATTCCGAACGCGGCACCTTCTCGCAGCGCCACTCGGTTCTGATCGACCAGGAAGACGAGAGCCGCTACACGCCGTTCAACCATCTCGGCCACGAGCAGGGTCATTACGAGGTCATCAACTCGCTGCTGTCGGAAGAAGCCGTGCTCGGCTTCGAATACGGCTATTCGCTCGCGGAGCCGAACACGCTGACGCTGTGGGAAGCCCAGTTCGGCGACTTCGCCAACGGTGCGCAGGTCGTGTTCGACCAGTTCATCTCCTCGGGCGAGCGCAAATGGCTGCGCATGTCCGGCCTCGTCTGCCTGTTGCCGCACGGCTATGAGGGCCAGGGACCGGAGCACTCCTCTGCGCGTCTCGAGCGCTACTTGCAGATGTGCGCCGAAGACAACATGCAGGTGGTCTACCCGACCACGCCGGCGAACTACTTCCACGTGCTGCGGCGCCAGCTCCATCGCGAGATCCGCAAGCCGCTGATCGTGATGACGCCGAAGTCGCTGCTGCGTCACAAGCGGGCGGTGTCGCGTCTGGAGGAACTCGCCAGGGATACGACCTTCCACCGCATCCTCTATGATGACGCCCAGATGCAGCCGAGCGAGGCCATCAAGCTTGTTCCGGACGACAAGATCCGCCGTATCGTGCTCTGCTCGGGCAAGGTCTATTACGACCTCTACGAGGAGCGCGAGAAGCGCGGCATCGACGACATCTATCTGATGCGCGTCGAGCAGCTCTATCCGGTGCCGCTGAAGGCGCTGGTGGCCGAGCTGTCGCGCTTCAAGAAGGCCGAAGTGATCTGGTGCCAGGAAGAGCCGCGCAACATGGGTGCGTGGCACTTCATCGAGCCCTATCTGGAATGGGTCCTCAACCAGGTGAACGGTGCGAGCCGGCGTCCGCGTTATGTCGGCCGCGCCGCTTCCGCCGCGACTGCCACTGGTCTGATGTCCAAGCATCAGGCGCAGCTGAAGGCGTTCCTGGACGAAGCACTGAGCTAAGAGGTTTTTAAGACGTCGTCATGCCCCGCGAAGGCGGGGCATCCAGTATTCCGCGCCGCCCGTCGTCATCGCGACCGTCACGGCGTACTGGATCGCCCGCCTTCGCGGGCGATGACACCTGAAAATTCATGACCGCACCGGCGATCCCTTAAGGAAAAGACCATGACTGAAATTCGTGTGCCGACGCTCGGCGAATCCGTCACCGAGGCCACCATCGGCCGCTGGTTCAAGAAGGCCGGCGATCCCGTCGCCGTCGACGAGCCCTTGGTGGAGCTCGAGACCGACAAGGTCACCATCGAAGTCCCGGCGCCCTCGGCCGGCACGCTGAGCGAGATCATCGCTGCCGATGGCGCGACCGTTGCGGTCGGCGCGCTGCTCGGCCAGATCACCGACGGTGCCGGCGCCGCCAGGCCGGCCGCCGCCCCCGCG
>NZ_JBFULT010000241.1:0-10756 GCF_054049755.1 Bradyrhizobium sp. P5_C11_2 | reverse complement strand
GAGTAAGCGTTGCGTACAATCATGTCCCATGCGCGCCGGCGGCGTCGCGCGATGCTTGTGGCCGCCATCTTCGCTAGCCCGCTGCTCGCGGCGCCGGCTCCCGTCTCCGCCGAAGGCCTGTTCGACTTCTTCTTCGGCGGAGCGCAGCAGCAACGCCCGCAGCGCGAGGTGCCGCAGGCGAGCTCCTACGCCGATCCCTTCACCGGCCAGCAGAATGCCGCGACCCCGCAATATGTCCCGCCGACGCGCGCGGCCGCGGCCGGCGGCTCGGGTCCGGCGTTCTGCGTGCGCAGCTGCGACGGGAAATATTTTCCGCTGATGCGCGGCCTCGCCTCGCCGGCGCAGATGTGTCAGGCGTTCTGTCCTGCCAGTGCCACAAAGATCTTTTTCGGCTCCAGCATCGACGGCGCCTATTCCCAGACCGGCGAACGCTACGCCGACAGCGAGAATGCGTTCGCCTATCGCAAGGCGCTGCGCGCCGACTGCACCTGCAACGGCCGCGAGCCGGCCGGGCTTGCCCCGGTCGATCTGGCGCTGGACTCCTCGCTGAAGGCCGGCGACGTGATCGCGACCACCGACGGCCTCGTCGCCTATACCGGCATCCGCCTCGGCAACGACCAGACCGCCGAGTTCACCCCGGTCGCCTCCTATCCCGGCCTCACCGCACAGGTCCGCGCCCGCCTCGGCGAAATGAAAGTGGCCCCGGTGCGCGCCGACACGGTGGCCGCGGATGCGCCGGCCGCGGAGATCGTGCGCGGGGCATTGCCTGACGTAACGGTGCCGAAGACACCGGCGAAGTCGGCGAAGCGGGCGGGGCTGGATTGATTTCGTCATTCCGGGGCGATGCGTCAGCATCGAACTACGGTGCGCAATTGCGCACCTGAGAATCTCGAGATTCCGGGTTCATCGCTGACGCGATGCCCCGGAATGACGCTCCGCGTCATCTGCCGATGATCACCCCGATCACGTTCGGCGCCGCCAGATATTTCTCCTCGATCGCCGCGCGCGCGGCGGCGCGGTTGTCCGCCGTCAGCAGGCCGCGCTTCTCAGCCAGGATCATCCAGCAGAAGCCCCACCAGTCGGTCAGCATGCCCTGATCGCCAACGAGGTCATAGCCCTGCTCGGCCGCGAAGATGCGCGCATGCGCTTCATCCAGCGTGTCGAGAAACAGGTGGTCCTCGGGCGCGAACAGATCGTCGCTGACGTCATCGATGGTGTAGCCCCAGATCGACTGGCACACCGCGTTGAACTCGCGGTCGAACTGGTCGTCGTCGACCGCATAGCTCCGCGCCGCCTGATGCAGCCGCGACAGCGACCGCGCGAAATCGGCGATCCGGGTGAGGGCAAACTGATCGAAGGCAATGGTGGACATGTAGTCCTCACGAACTCTGGCAGACCCTAGATATTGTGTCGGCAATGCGCCGAWTCACAATGATATATCAAAGACTTGCTAAAGTGTTCTTAATTTGTTCCGATGCCATCGCAAACGTCGTCCCGGCGAAGGCCGGGACCCATAGCCACCGCCGTCAGACGTTTTCGGAAATGGGTGCCCAGCAATGAATGCACCAGCCGTGTACTACGTCTACATCCTCGCGAGCCGGCGATACGGCACACTGTACATTGGTGTCTGCAACGACCTCAGTAATCGATTGTCACTGCATCGTTCGGGACGCGGCTCAAAGTTCGTCAGCAAGTATGGCGTGACACGACTTGTGTACGTTGAGACGTATGCCTCACCATCCGAAGCGATCGCGCGCGAGAAGGCGTTGAAGGAGTGGCGTCGCGACTGGAAGATTCGCTTGATCGAGCAGGAAAATCCGGATTGGCGCGATCTGTCGCATCTTCTCTGACAGCGGTGGTTATGGGTCCCGGCCTTCGCCGGGACGACGATGCGGTGGGAGCTTTCGCCAGGACGACGATGTGGCGGCGGCAATCCGCATCACATCGGCATACCTCGCGACCCTCCCCTCAATTCGCCGCCGACATCAGCCTGTCCCCGCACGCGCTCGCATAAAACTTGCCGCCGCATTGGCGCTTGATGGCGGCGCAGCGGGTGGCGGGGGATGCGTTTTGCGGGACGGTGAAGCCGCAGCTGAGGCCGTCGGCGCTGCGGCCTGATTTGCCGGCGGCGAACGCGGCACTGGAGGCGGTGATGCAGACGACGAGCAGGGCAGCCGCGGCGATTTCGATCAGCAGTCTCATGGGGCGCTTCCTCCACACTGATGGCTGAATCTGTCCCTATTCTACCACCAAATCCGCGCTTCTCCGTACGCATCCGGGTTCCCAAACCGGCCCGTTCCTTGCATAATTTTACGCCAGCGCAGTGCACGCCGCGCCGGCGATGGTTTCGGTCCGGAAGCAAGACGCGTAGGGTTAGTGGTGTTCTCGCGACCAGGAAGTGACGGCCTTGCAAGATTCATCGTTCCAGCCAAATTTTCCCGCCCCCGACCAGCCCATCGACGAACTTGCGCTGGCTGAGATCAAGGGCGCGATCCTGGCGAAGCTGCGCCTTGCCATCGGCAAGGACGCAGGGATGGCGACCAAGCACGACTGGTACCAGGCCGCGGCGCTGACGTTGCGCGACCGCATCGTGCATCGCTGGCTCAGCGCCGAGAAGCGCAGCTACGATGCGGGGCGCAAGCGCGTCTACTATCTCTCGCTCGAATTCCTGATCGGCCGCCTGTTCACCGACGCGCTCAACAATATGGGGCTCCTGAAGATCTTCGAGGTTGCGCTCGGCGACCTCGGCGTCTCCCTGCCCGACTTGCGCAAATGCGAGCCGGATGCGGCGCTCGGCAATGGCGGTCTCGGCCGGCTTGCCGCCTGCTTCATGGAAAGCATGGCGACGCTGTCGATCCCCGCGATCGGCTACGGCATCCGCTACGATTACGGCCTGTTCCGCCAGATCATCAATCAGGGCTGGCAGCAGGAATATCCGGACGAATGGCTCGGCTTTGGCAATCCCTGGGAATTGCAGCGGCCGGAAGTGATCTACAACATTCATTTCGGCGGTGGCGTCGAGCATGTCGACGACAAGGGCCGCGACCGCGCGATCTGGCATCCGGGCGAGACCGTGCAGGCGATCGCCTATGATACGCCGATCGTCGGCTGGCGCGGCCAGCACGTCAATGCGCTCCGCCTGTGGTCGGCGCGCTCGCCCGATCCGTTGAAGCTCGACGCCTTCAACAAGGGCGACTATGTCAGCGCCAGCGCCGAGCAGTCGCGCGCGGAAGCGATCTGCAAATTCCTCTATCCGAACGACGAGAGCCCGGCGGGCCGCGAGCTGCGGCTGCGCCAGGAGTATTTCTTCGTCTCCGCGTCGCTTCAGGACCTGGTCAATCGTCACCTGACCTCCGACGGACAGCTTCGCAGCCTCGCGATGAAGGTCGCGGTGCAGCTCAACGACACCCATCCGAGCCTCGCCGTCACCGAGCTGATGCGGATCCTGGTCGACCTGCACAATTTCCGCTGGGACGAGGCCTGGAAGATCACGGTCGCGACGCTGTCCTACACCAACCACACGCTGTTGCCCGAGGCGCTGGAGACCTGGCCGGTCGAGCTGTTCGAACGGCTTTTGCCGCGGCATCTCGAGATCATCTACCGCATCAACGTCCAGCACCTCGCGCTGGCGGAGGCGCGCGCGCCCGGCGACATCGACTTCCGCGCCTCGGTTTCGCTGATCGACGAGAAGAGCGGCCGCCGCGTGCGCAYGGGCCAGCTCGCCTTTGTCGGCTCGCACCGCATCAACGGCGTCTCGGCGATGCATTCGGACCTGATGCGCGAGACCGTATTCCATGATCTCAACCATCTCTATCCAGGCCGCATCACCAACAAGACCAACGGCATCACCTTCCGCCGCTGGCTGATGCTGGCGAACCCGAAGCTGACCGACCTGTTGCGCGAGGCCTGCGGCGACGCCGTGCTCGACGACCCGACACAGCTCCAATTGATGGAAGCGCGCGCCAGCGACGTCGAATTCCAGAAAARGTTTCGCAGCGTCAAGCTTCACAACAAGACGGCGCTTGCGCGCCTGATCGGCGAGAGGCTCGGCATCAAGGTCGATCCGAACGCGCTGTTCGACGTCCAGATCAAGCGCATTCACGAATACAAGCGCCAGCTCCTCAACGTTATCGAGACGGTGGCGCTGTACCAGGCGATCAAGGACGATCCCAACGGCAACTGGGTGCCGCGGGTGAAGATCTTCGCCGGCAAGGCGGCGGCGAGCTATCGCTACGCCAAGCTGATCATCAAGCTGATCAACGACGTCGCCGAGGTCGTCAACAACGATCCCGCGATCGGCGGCAAGCTCAAGGTCGTGTTCCTGCCCGACTACAATGTCAGCCTTGCCGAGGTGATCATTCCCGCGGCCGACCTGTCCGAGCAGATCTCGACCGCCGGCATGGAAGCCTCCGGCACCGGCAACATGAAGCTGTCGCTGAACGGCGCCCTCACCATCGGCACGCTCGACGGCGCCAACATCGAGATCCGCGACCATGTCGGCGCGGAGAATATCGCGATCTTCGGCATGGAAGCCGGCGACGTGATGATCCGGCGCAAGCAGGGGCTGGATGCCTCCGACGTGGTCCGCAGATCGCCGAAGCTCCAGCGCGCCATCAATGCGATCGGCACCGGCGAATTCTCGCCCGGCGATCCCGGACGGTTCGAGTCGATCGCGCATGCGCTGCGCTATCTCGACCATTACATGGTCAGCGCCGATTTCGATTCCTATTACGAGGCGCAGCGCAGCGTCGACGCGCGCTGGCAGGTGGCGCCGGCCTGGACGCGCGCCTCGATCCTCAACGTCGCGCGCATGGCGTGGTTCTCCTCCGACCGCACCATCCGCGAATATGCCGAGGAAATCTGGAACGTGCCGGTGCATCCGACCACGCCCGCTTTCCAGGAGGCAGAGGACCTGCGCGACGCGGCGAGCTGATTTTCCACGCGGCGGAATCCCACGTTACCTGCCAGGTTATTGATTTGGCAGGATAACCATCATATTACGGCTTGAGCCTTCTCAAGCCGGAGTCGATCGTGCCCGTTGGCGAATATGTCAGCCCGGATGGCCAGCTTCGATTGCTTGTCATCTGTCCCGGCGGCGACTGGACATTGGGCTTTGACGGATTCCCGTGGCACACGCACGGCAGCATCCTTGCCAGTCTGTCCGGGAAGGACGAGGAGACCGCGATCGACGACTTCATCGCCGATTTGACTAGCGGCAAGAGCATCATTGCAATGAAGCGCATAGGAGGCTCGGTGGCGGATGTCTGGGTCACGAACGATCCGGCGGACGATCTATCGAGTTCGCAAAAATATGGCCCCGGTGATGAGACGATTGAGTTTCGTCTTTGGGATGGAAGCACAGTAAAGGTCTAATTCCATGCACGCCAAGCTCCCGCACCCTTTCGACGACGCCACCCGCGTCACCGCCGGCGATAGCAGCTGGCAGGGGCATACCAGCGACGACTATTGGGCCTTTGTCGGCCCGTTCGGCGGCGCCACCGCCGCGACCATTTTGCGCGCGCTGATCGACCATCCGCAAGCCGCCGGCGATCCGCTGGCCATCACCGTCAATTACTGCGCGCCGATCGCGAAGGGACCGTTCGATCTCGACGTGCGGCTGGTGAAAGCCAACCGCTCCAGCCAGCACTGGAGCGTCGAACTGTCACAGGGCGGCGGCGAGGTCGCAACGCTTGCCACCGCCGTGTTCGCCGAGCGGCGGCCGTCCTGGGAGCACAGGGTGGCGAAGTGTCCCGACGCCACGGCGTTCGAAGCGACGCTGCCTTTCCCAAAAATCTCGGCGTCCTGGGCCAACCAGTATGAATTCCGCTTCGTCGAGGGCGAGATGCGGATCGGCCCGCCGCAGGCCGAGCTTGCCAGCACCTATTCGAAGATCTGGATCGGCGACCACACGCCGCGCAAGCTCGACATGTTGTCGCTGATGTCGATGTCGGACGCCTTCTTCGGCCGCATCTTCCACGCCAGGCGCGAGCTGGTGCCGTTCGGCACGGTGTCGCTGACGACCTATTTCCACACCGACAGCGAGGAGCTCGCCGCCGAGGACATCACGCGTGTCCTCGCGACCGTGGATTCGAAGGTGATGCACAAGAGCTACGCCGACCAGAATGCCGAGCTGTGGTCGCCGAACGGGAGGCTGCTCGCGACGACCACGCAGATCGCTTATTTCAAGGCGTGAGGGGCCTCAGGACAGGCCCAGGAGATAGCTGACGGCGTCGCGTGCGGCGGTGCGGTCCCCTGCGTCGAGCGTGTTGTCGCCCGGCTCCCGCGGATAGGGCCGGCGGCGCCCCAGCAGCCGGTCGAGGCGCGCCGGCGCGGTCAAACGGTTGATCCAATCCCGCGCAAGGCTCCCGGTCTGCGCGGCCCTGTGCCCCCTGGTCGCCAGCCAGGCTGCGACCGGCCTTTCCATGATCTCGCCGCTGGTGGTGACCAGGCGGGAGCCGAGCGCCGGAAAGGTGTCGGCCTCGGCGATCAGCAGGCGTTGCACGCCGATCGCACCGTCCCAGCAGGTCAATTCGATCAGGGTCTCCGCAAAGCGCAGCAGTTTTGCCTGTCCCGCATCGAGGGGCAGCGGTGCCAGGCGATCGCCCAGCCGTGCCAGCGTGCCCTCGATGACCGCTTCCAGCAGCTGCTCCTTGGAGGTGAAATTGTTGTAGATCGTCCGCTTGGTCACGCCGGCGCGCTCGGCGACCTGATCCATCGAGGTCGCGCGGTAGCCGAGGGTGAGGAACGTCGCTTTCGCGGCGTCGATGATCTGGTCGGTTTTGTTGGCAACAGGCATCGCCGCTCGGTCGCATCAGGAGAGGGCCCACGCATAGCGGGCGCGACAGGCCTTGACCATAGGCTGAGATTATACTATACGGTATAGTATAATCCGGAGTGAGAAAAATGACGCGTATCATCGTCGCCGGCGCAAACGGCAAGGTCGGGCGGTTGCTGGTGCCACGGCTGACGGCAACAGGCCACGAGGTCATCGCCCTGGTGCGCAGCGACCCGGTTCCGGAGGCCACCAGCTGCATCACCGATTGGATGCATGCACCGCTGCCGGACGCCGACGCCAATGACGTGGTCGTCAACCTGACCGGAGACGTCAATCCACCGGGAGGCGACTACGACGGCGCCAATACAAGGACGGCTGCGCGGCTGCGCCGGCACTATGACGGCCGTGCCGCGCACGCGGTCTTCATCGGCTTTCCGGGCGCCAGCACGATCTCGCCGAACCGCTATCTGCGAACCAAGGGGGAAGCCGAAGCCCTGACGCTCGAGACGGCGCGCATCGCGACCATCCTGCGGACGGTCTACATCTGCGGCACGCCCGATCTCCCGCAGGAGAGCGATGTCCGCCAACAGACGCCGCGGGGACGCGCGGCCCGCTCCTTCGGCGACGGCCGGGCGCGCTATCGTCCCCTGCTGATCGACGACGTGGTACAGGCGGCCCTGAGCTGTATCGAGCGGCGATTGCCGGGCGCATTCGCGCTCGAAGGCAAGGAAGTCCTGTCGCTCGACCAGATCATCCGCCTGCTCAACCGCGATCCCGCAAAGCCGATCCGGCACGTTCCGGGAAAACTGGCGAGGGCGATCGGGCCGATGATCGGCATCAACAAGGACTTCGTCGACATCTTCCTCGCCGATCAGCTTTGCACCGACCCGAACATCTTCGACGCGTGCGGGATCATCCCCGGATCGGTGCAGCAGGCGTGGCGCTAGAGCAAGGCTTAGCTTTTGCCGTCTGACGAGGAGCCGTCCCCGCGAATGCGGTGGCAGATGGACTCCCCAGATCTCACCCCAACGTCGTCCCGGCGAAGGCCGGGACCCATAACCCCAGGGAGGAGTTTGGCGGAGACTCGCGGTCCGGGACTGCTGCCTACATTCATAGACAGATCACGCGGTTTGGGTCCCGGCCTTCGCCGGGACGACACTGAGCGTGTGGTTCACGCTAGTGCCCCCAAACAAAAAAAGAGCGGCCTCGCGGCCGCCCTTCTGCATTTCGAGTGGAGACGAAGCTACTCCGCCGCGAGCTTCACGTCCGGCGCGGCTGCACGCACTTCGGCGTCGACCTGGGCTTCGAACTTGGCAAAGTTCTTCTGGAACATGCCGACCAGCGCGCGCGCGGTCTTGTCGAACTCGTCCTTGTCCTTCCAGGTGTTGACCGGGTTGAGGATCTCAGCCGGCACGCCCGGCAGCGCGGTCGGGACCGCGAAGCCGAAATACTTGTCGGTGCGGAATTCGACGTTGCGCAAGGAGCCATCGAGCGCGGCGGTGAGCAGCGCGCGCGTCACCTTGATCGGCATGCGCGAACCGACACCATACTTGCCGCCAGTCCAGCCGGTGTTGACCAGCCAGCAATCGACATTGTGCTGGGCGATCAGGTCGCGCAGCATGTTGCCGTAGACGGATGGATCGAGCGGCAGGAACGGCGAGCCGAAGCAGGTCGAGAATTCCGGCTGCGGCTCGTTGCCGAGACCGCGTTCGGTGCCCGCGACCTTGGCGGTGTAGCCGGAGAGGAAGTGATACATCGCCTGCGCCGGCGACAGCTTTGCGATCGGCGGCAGCACGCCGAAGGCGTCGGCGGCGAGCATCACCACGTTCTTCGGCTGCGGCGCGCGGCCGGTGCGCGAGGCATTCGGGATGAAGTCGAGCGGATAGGCCGAGCGCGTGTTCTCGGTCTTGGAGCCGTCATCGAAATCAACGATGCGGGTGTCCTCGTCGAGCACGCAGTTCTCGAGCACCGCGCCGAAGCGCGTCGAGGCGGCATAGATCTGGGGCTCGGCTTCCTGCGACAGCTTGATGCACTTGGCGTAGCAGCCGCCTTCGAAGTTGAACACGCCGTTCGGGCCCCAGCCGTGCTCGTCGTCGCCGATCAGGGTGCGGTTGGGATCGGCGGACAGCGTGGTCTTGCCGGTGCCGGACAGGCCGAAGAAGATCGCGGCATCGCCCTTGGCGCCGACATTGGCGGAGCAGTGCATCGGCATCACGCCGCGCTCGGGCAGGTAATAGTTCAGCGTGGTGAAGACAGACTTCTTCATCTCGCCGGCGTAGTAGGAGCCGCCGATCAGCACGATCTTGCGGGCGAAATCGATCGCGACCACGTTCTCCGACTTGCAGCCATGGCGCTTCGGATCCGCGCGGAAGCTCGGCATGTCGATGATGGTGAGCTCCGGCGTGAAGCTCGACAGCTCGACCGCCTCGGGGCGGATCAGCAGCGTGCGGATGAACAGCGAATGCCAGGCGAGCTCGGTGAAGACGCGGGTCTTGATCCGGTAGGCCGGATCGGCGCCGCCGTAGAGATCCTGCGCGAACAGGCTCTTGCCTTCGGCGTGCTTGAGGAAGTCCTGATAGAGCGTCTCGAACTGCTCCGCGGTGATCGACTGGTTGCCGGCCCACCACATCTTCTTGTCGGTGGTGGCGTCACGCACCGTGAACTTGTCCTTCGGACTGCGGCCGGTGAACTCGCCGGTGTCGGCGCAGAGCGCGCCATCCGCGGAGAGCACCGCCTCGCCCGCGGAGAGCGAATATTGATAAAGCTGCGGTGCGCCGAGGTTCCAGTGAACCTGTTTGAGATTCTTTAAGCCGAATTTGTCGGCACCGAAGGCACCGTTGCGCACGCCCGTCTCTTGCACGAAAAAATCCTCCTAGAACCCGCGACACTCAGCGCGATCATGCTTTGGCGCCGTCGCGGTCACCGTGAATAATAGGCCATCCGGCCTCGGCTGGACGACCTAATAATGATGAACGCTGGCGTTGCCAAGCTGATCCCGTAGGATTTGGTTTATTCAAGGACCGCGCCAAAGGTCGCGCATGTCTGCCCTGAGCAGGTGCATCAAAAAATCGCGGATGATCGCGCAACCAAATGCGCGATTCGGCGTTATACGGGGTTATTGCGACGCACAATCCCTGCAGCGGTCTATCGGACCGCTCCTTCGCCGATGAGCGCGAACGGTGCCCAGATAGCGGGATAGGCATTGCGCGGTGAAGATGCGTCATCGAGATAGGCCAGCATCGCGCGCCGCAACGCTTCAGCGCGACCCATTCCTGGTTCGTTTTTGAGCAGATCGAAAGTCGACGTGGTCAAGCGGGTGGCAGCTTCGGAATCGACTGCCCAATGCGAGACCAGAAGAGCGCGCGCGCCGGCGTAGAAGAACGAACGCGCCAATCCCGACAGCGCCTCGGCGCCGGGCCTGTCGCCGGCAATCGTATTGCAGGCCGACAGCACCACCCAATCCGCATTGAGCTTGAGCTGTGCGACTTCGCTCGCGGTCAGCAGACCGTCATCGAGCTCGGAGGGCTGGTCGGGAATCGAGAGCGCAAGCGAGGGCTCGCCCACGCCCTTGACGTCGCCGGCCACGAGACCGTGGGTTGCAAAGTAGATGATGCTGTATTGAGCAAGCGCTGCACGCTTCAGCGTCGTCTCGCTCGCATCGCGGCCGAGATGGATGTCGGCCTCGGCTGCGCCGACGTCCTTCGCCACCGCGCTCAGCTCGTCCGCGGTGTCGGGCAGTTGCGGCAACGCCTGCGCAAGCCGCGTGCGATCGACGCCGGCGCCGCGCCAGAAGTCGGTATAGGCGATGGTCGCAATGCTGCGCGCGGCGACCTTGCCGCCTGCTGCGCGCCGGTCCGCGGGGCCCGCCTCGGCAGGATTGAACACGGGATCGCCGAAGCCCGTCATCGGCTTGACGCCCTGATCCCTGCGCACAAAGGCACGCAGCGATTTCAGGCTCACCACCGACGGCAACACCGACAC
>NZ_JBFULT010000240.1:0-10756 GCF_054049755.1 Bradyrhizobium sp. P5_C11_2 | reverse complement strand
ATTCGGACGACGACGTCGGCGCCGTCATCCGCCATCACGGCATGCCCCGCCTGACCGAGAAGTCGATCGTGCGGCCGAGCGACCTGTTCAAGGAGCTCGCGACCATCCGCAAACAGGGCTTCGCGATCGACGATGAGGAGGCCTGCATGGGCCTGCGCTGTATTGCCGCAGTGGTCTACAACCACTGCGCCGAGCCGCTCGCGGCGATTTCCGTCTCGGGCATGACCAGCCGCCTGACCGACGACAGATTGTCGGGAATCGGCCAAATCGTGCGCGAAGTCGCCGGCGAGCTGACGGTTGCGCTCGGCGGGGTCATGCCGGCGTCTGGCTAACAGGAAACCCGGGCCCTATCGCTGGACAGTATCGGTCGTTTTGGCTGATATGCGACCAAACGACACAATGCGGCGAACGTCCGCATGAGCCCGGAGAATGCCCCCATGTTTCGATGTCCCGCGCGCCTCGTCGGCGCAGCCGTCGCGCTGACCCTTGCGGCAGCCACGCCGGGTTTTGCCCAGCAGCTCGAGCTCAAGCTGATGGCGCCGGCGGCACCGGGCGGTGGCTGGGACCAGACCGCGCGCTCGATGCAGCAGGCGCTGGTCGCCGCCGGCGTCGCGCGCAGCGTGCAGGTCACCAACGTTCCTGGCGCAGGCGGCAGCGTCGGCATCGCGCAGTTCGTCAACGGCGCCAAGGGCGACGGCAATCAGTTGATGGTCAACGGCTTCGTCATGGTGGGCGCACTCGCCATGAACAAGTCGCCGGTGACGCTCGATCAGGTGACGCCGATCGCGCGCCTCACCGAGGAAATCCAGGTGATCGTGGTGCCGGCGAATTCGCCGATCAAGACTGCGCAGGATCTGGCCGCTGCGGTGAAGGCCGATATCGCCAAGGTGACCTTCGCCGGCGGCTCGGCCGGCGGCGTCGACCATGTCATGGCGGCGTTGTTCGCTGGCGCCGTCGGCGCCGACGCGAAGAAGATCAACTACATCCCGTTCTCGGGCGGGGGCGAGTCGCTTGCCGCCATTCTCGGCGCGAAGGTCACCGCCGGCATTTCCGGCCTCAGCGAATATGAGGGGCAGATCAAGTCCGGCAAGCTGCGCGCGATCGGCGTGACCTCGGAGAAGCGCATCGCAGGCAGTGACATCCCGACCTTCAAGGAGCAGGGCATCGACCTCGTGATCGCCAACTGGCGCTCGGTGGTCGCGCCTCCCGGCATCACGCCGGAGCAGCGCAAGACCTTGAGCGATGCGGTCGAGAAGATGGTGAAGTCGGACGCCTGGAAGGAGATCCTCAAGCAGAAGGGCTGGGAGGACGCCTATCTCGGCGGCGACGCTTTCGCCGACTTCCTGAAGAAGGAAACCGTTCGCGTCACCGACGTGCTGAGGTCAGTCGGCCTGGTCAAGTCATGACCTCGGGCGATCCCGTGCAGCCGCCGCGGCGCGTCGATCGCGCCGGCATCGTCATCGCCGCATTGCTCGCAGGTCTCGCCGCAGTGCTGGTCTGGGACGCGCGCGGCCTGCAATCCACAGCGATGTACGGGATGGGGCCCGAGGCGATGCCGGTCGTGATCGCCACCGGCCTCGCGCTGCTCGCGATCGGCAATTTCATCGACGCGCTGCGCGGCAATTTGCCGGCGCGCGAGAGCGCCGATCCCGTGCCTGTTGTCTTGATCCTCGCTGGCCTTGCGCTGCTGATCGCCATCATCGGCTTCGGCGGCGGCTTCATCCTGGCGACATCGGCGCTGTTCGTCACGACGTCGGCGGCGTTCGGACGCCGTGCCGTCCTTGCCGACTCCGTCATCGCCATCGTGATGTCGACCCTCATCTATCTCGCGTTCGACCGGCTGTTGACGCTGAGCCTTCCCGCCGGCCCGCTGGAGCGACTGCTGTGATGGACACCTTTGCCGCGCTGGCCCATGGCATGGCGGTCGCCGTCCAGCCGATGAATCTGCTCTATGCGCTGATCGGCGTGTTCCTCGGCACGGCCGTGGGCGTGCTGCCCGGCATCGGCCCGGCATTGACGGTCGCGCTGCTGCTGCCGGTGACGTACAAGCTCGATCCCGGCGGCTCGCTGATCATGTTTGCCGGCATCTATTATGGCGGCATGTATGGCGGATCGACCACCGCGATCCTGATCAATACGCCCGGCGAGAGCGCGTCCATGGCGACCGCGCTCGAAGGCAACAAGATGGCCAAGGCCGGCCGCGGCGGGCCGGCGCTTGCCACATCCGCGATCGGGTCCTTCGTCGCCGGCACCATCGCCACCATCGGCCTCGCCTTTCTCGCGCCGTGGCTGGTCGATTTCGCCGTGCGCTTCGGCCCGGAGGATTATTTCGCGCTGATGTGCGTCGCCTTCATCACGGTGTCGGCGACCTTCGGAGATTCACCGATCCGCGGCCTGACCAGCCTTTTCATTGGTTTGACACTCGGCCTGGTCGGCATCGACAAGCTGACCGGTCAGGCGCGGCTCGCGTTCGGCGTCCCCGAACTGCTCGACGGCGTCGAGGTGACGACGCTCGCGGTCGGCCTGTTCGCGGTGGGCGAGGCGCTCTACGTCGCCTCGCGCCGCCACCACACCGAGGAGAAGCTCGAACCGGTGCGCGGCTCGCTGTGGATGACAAAAGAAGACTGGAAGCGATCGTGGAAGCCGTGGCTGCGCGGCACCATGTTCGGCTTCCCGATCGGGGCGCTGCCCGCCGGCGGCGCCGAGATCCCGACCTTCCTGTCCTATTCGACCGAGAAAAGGCTGACGAAGTACCCGGAAGAATTCGGTAAGGGCGCGATCGAGGGCGTCGCGGGGCCGGAAGCCGCCAACAACGCCTCCGCCGCCGGCACGCTGGTGCCGTTGCTGACGCTGGGATTGCCGACCTCGGCGACGGCCGCGATGATGCTGGCTGGCTTCCAGCAATACGGCCTCAACCCGGGGCCGCTGCTGTTCGCTGAGCGGCCTGACCTGGTGTGGGGCCTGATCGCCAGCCTGTTCATTGCCAATTGCATGCTGCTGGTGCTCAACCTGCCGCTGGTTGGCCTGTGGGTGCGGCTGCTCGCGATCCCGCAGCCGTGGCTCTATGCCGGCATTCTCGTGTTCGCGACCATGGGCACCATCGCCGCAAAGCCCTCGGTGGTCGAATTGTCGATGCTCGCTGGCTTCGGCGTGCTCGGTTTTCTGATGCGCCGGTTCGATTTTCCGATCGCGCCCGTCGTCGTCGGCCTGATCCTCGGCCCGATCGCCGAGAGCCAGTTGCGCCGCGCGCTCGCGATCAGCCTCGGCGATCCCATGACGCTGCTCCAGAGCCCGATCTCGGCGACGCTGCTCGGCATCGCGCTGGTTGCGCTCTTGGCCCCATTCGTGCTGAAGGGGATGGGACGCTTCAAGGCGAACGAGGAC
Source organism: Bradyrhizobium sp. P5_C11_2 (assembly GCF_054049755.1). Taxonomy (NCBI): domain Bacteria; kingdom Pseudomonadati; phylum Pseudomonadota; class Alphaproteobacteria; order Hyphomicrobiales; family Nitrobacteraceae; genus Bradyrhizobium; species Bradyrhizobium sp. P5_C11_2. The sequence continues at coordinate 7,372 of NZ_JBFULT010000240.1, read as the reverse complement.
TAGCGGTCCCGGCGCGCGTGCTGCGTCCATCTGGTCGAGGAAACGCCATGCCGTCGGAACTTCGYTCGCCCCGTCTCGCCGTCCTGATCGATGCCGACAATGCCTCCGCAAAGATCGCGGATGGACTGTTCGAGGAGATTGCCAAGATCGGCGAGGCCAGCGTTCGCCGCATCTACGGCGACTTCTCCAATGCGCGATCCAGGGGGTGGGCGGACATCCTGTCCAAGCACGCCATCATCCCGCAGCAGCAGTTCGCCTATACGACAGGGAAGAACGCGTCCGACATCACCCTGGTCATCGACGCCATGGACCTGCTTCACAGCGGCCGGTTCGATGGCTTTTGCCTGGTGTCATCCGACAGCGACTTTACCCGTCTGGCGGCCCGCATCCGGGAGCAGGGCATCGATGTCTTTGGGTTCGGCGAACAGAAGACGCCGGAGAGCTTCCGGCAGGCCTGCCGAAGGTTCGTCTACACCGAGAACCTGCTTGCCGCCCCGGCGAACACCCAGGACGCCGCCTCGAGATCGACGTCGCTTCAACCGCTTGATGCCGCGACTCCCATCATCAAGAAGGTCATCACCCAGATGGAGAGCGAGGACGGCTGGGTGACGCTCGGCGAAGTCGGCCGGCAACTCGCCAATCTGGCGTCCGATTTCGATCCGAGAACGTTCGGGTTCCGCAAGCTGAGCGACCTCGTGCGGAAGACGAACTCGTTCGAGATCGACGAGTCAAAGGGCCGCTCGATGCGGATTCGGGTCAAGCCCGCTGCCGCAGCACCGCCGAGAAGGCGGAACCCGCGCAGGCCTGCACGGGCGGGCGCGGCGGGCGGCTCGGCGCCTAAGGCGTAAGCAGGGCCTGCCGTTATATTTGCGCTTGCCCGCTATGGCGCGGGGCGTAACCATCGCGGGGCCGTAACGCCACGCGAGGGGCCCGATGACCAGACTTACCCGCTTCGCCGTCGCACCGCTGCATTCGATGACCCGGCGTCTGGCCGATGTCGCCTCCGCGCGCGTCGCACCGGATCTCGTGGTCACGGGGGCCCGGGTGCTTTCGACCTATTCGGAGCGCATCCACGCGAACCGCGAGGTCTGGATCACCGGCGGCCGTGTCGCCGCGGTCAAGCCGGCCGGAACAGCCAAGAAGGCGTGGAGCGGCGTCGCGACCTACGACGCGGCCGGCGGCATCATCGCGCCGGGGCTGGTCGATCCGCATATCCACATCGAATCCTCCATGGTGACGGCCTGCGCCTATGCCGAGGCAGCACTGCTGAATGGGACCACCACGATCTTCTGCGACAGCCACGAGATCGGCAACGTCATGGATGTCGCCGGTGTCGAGGCGATGCTGGAGGACGCGCGCGAGGCGCCGCTCTCGATCTTTTTGACGGTGCCGTCGACCGTCCCGGCCACGTCGGCGGAGCTTGAGACCGCGGGCGGCGATCTCACGCCGGACAAGATCGCCGGCCTGTTCGATCGCTGGCCGGAAGCCGTCGCGCTCGGCGAGAAGATGGATTTCGTGCCGGTCACGATGGGCGACGAGCGCAGCCACGCCATCCTTGCCGCGGCGCTCAAGCGCGGCCGCCCGGTGTCCGGCCACGTCTACGGCCGCGAATTCGTCGCAGCCTATGCGGCGAGCGGCGTCACAGATACGCATGAGGCGATCGACCGCGACATCGCCGATGATCTGCTCGACGCCGGCGTCTGGGTCTTCCTGCGCGGCGGCCCGCCGACCACGCCGTGGCACTCCCTGCCGCAGGCGATCCGGACGATCACCGAGCTCGGTGCCTCGCACAAGCGCACGGCGGTGTGCACCGACGATCGCGATGCCGACGATCTCCTGCTGTTCGGTCTCGACTGGGTGGTGCGCGAGGCCGTGAAGGCCGGGATGTCGCCGGAGCAGGCCTGGTCGATGGGCTCGCTGCACGGCGCCACGCGCTTCGGCATGGAAGGCGATATCGGTGGGCTCGGCGGYGGCCGCCGCGCCGATCTCGTGCTGATGGACGACAATCTCAAGCCGCAATGCACCTGGTATGGCGGCGAGCTCGTGGTGGAGGATCGCAAGATCACGCCGCGTCTCGATCAGGCGCTGTCGCAGCGCTATCAATATCCGAAGGCGGCGTACGCCACGGTGAAGCTGCCCGAGAAGGTCAAGCTCACGCCGGAGCTGCCGGCCAAGGCCTGCACGGTCAACGCCATCAAGACGGCGCTGCCGGGCATCACGCTGATCCATGAGAAAGTCGCGATCGAGCCGGCAAAGGACTGGCCGTCGCTGTTCGCGCGCTATGGCCTGTGCTTCGTCACGGTGGTCGAGCGCCACGGCAAATCGGCCGGCAACGTCGCCTATGGCCTGTTGAAGGATTTTGGCCTGAAGCGCGGCGCGGTGGCCTCCAGCGTCGGGCATGACAGCCACAACATCATCGTCGCCGGAACCAACGAGGGCGACATGCAGGTCGCGATCGCGGCCATCAAGGAGCACCAGGGCGCCGTCTGCGTCGTCGCCGACGGCAAGGTGAGGGCGCTGGTGCCGCTGCCGATCGCGGGGCTCTTGTCCGACAAGCGCGTCACCGAGGTGGCGGAAGAGGTCAAGGCATTGAAGAAGGAATGGGCGGAGGCCGGCTGCACCATCCCCTACATGGGCTTCAATTTGATTCCGCTATCGGTCATTCCGGAAATTCGCATCACGGACAAGGGCCTCGTGCTGGTGCCGCAGATGGAACTGGCGCCGCTGTTCGAGTGATTTCTTTCATCCGTTTCGCAATGTAACCGATTGAGACCACCACGGTTTTTCCGCGGCTGCCGCATCGTGGAAAATAAAATCGATCTCGTTGAGCGGAGCCGACGCACGCCCGATGATCACGCTCGAACCAAGGCAACCGAGCGAGGTCCGATATGGCGAAGATGCGAGCTATCGATGCAGCCGTCCGTATTCTGGAGAAGGAAGGCGTCTCGACGGCCTTCGGCGTTCCCGGGGCCGCGATCAATCCGCTTTACTCGGCGCTGAAGAAGCGCGGCTCGATCCGCCATATCCTGGCGCGGCATGTCGAGGGCGCTTCCCACATGGCGGAAGGCTATACGCGGGCGAAGGCCGGCAATATCGGCGTCTGTATCGGTACCTCCGGGCCGGCCGGCACCGACATGATCACCGGGCTCTATTCGGCGATCGCCGATTCCATTCCGATCCTCTGCATCACCGGGCAGGCGCCGCGGGCGCGGCTCTACAAGGAGGATTTTCAGGCCGTCGACATCGAGTCGATCGCAAAGCCGGTGACGAAATGGGCGGTGACCGTGCGCGAGCCGGCCTTGGTGCCGCGGGTGTTCAGCCAGGCGTTTCACGTCATGCGTTCGGGCCGGCCGGGCCCGGTGCTGATCGATATGCCGCTCGACGTGCAGCTCGCGGAGATCGAGTTCGATGACGAGACCTATGAGCCGCTGCCGGTCTACAAGCCGACCGCGACGCGCAAGCAGGTCGAGAAGGCGCTGGAGATGCTCAACGCGGCCGAGCGGCCGCTGATCGTGGCCGGCGGCGGTGTCATCAACGCCGATGCCTCGGACCTGCTGGTGGCCTTCGCCGAGATCACCAACGTGCCGGTGGTGCCGACGCTGATGGGATGGGGCGCGATCCCCGACGACCACGTGCTGATGGCCGGCATGGTCGGCCTTCAGACCAGCCACCGCTACGGCAACGCCACGATGCTGGAGTCGGACTTCGTGCTCGGCATCGGCAACCGCTGGGCCAACCGCCACACCGGCTCCGTCGAGACCTACACCAAGGGCCGCACCTTCGTGCATGTCGACATCGAGCCGACCCAGATCGGGCGGGTGTTCAATCCTGATCTCGGAATCGTCTCGGACGCGAAGGCCGCGCTCGAGCTGTTCGTCACCGTCGCCAGGGAGTGGCGCCGATCAGGCAGGTTGCGCGAGCGCCAGGCGTGGCCCGCCACCTGCCGCGATCGCAAGCGTTCGATGCTGCGCAAGAGCCATTTCGACAACGTTCCGATCAAGCCGCAGCGCGTCTACGAGGAGATGAACAGGGCCTTTGGCCGCGACACCTGCTACGTCACGGTGATCGGCCTGTCGCAGATCGCCGGCGCGCAATTCCTGGGCGTCTACAAGCCCCGCAACTGGATCAATGCCGGGCAGGCAGGACCGCTCGGATGGACGTTGCCCGCTGCCCTCGGCGTGCGCGCGGCATGCCCGGATCGCGACATCGTCGCGCTGTCGGGCGATTACGACTTCCAGTTCCTGATCGAGGAGCTCGCGGTCGGCGCGCAGTTCAATCTGCCCTACATCCACGTCGTCGTGAACAATTCCTATCTCGGCCTGATCCGCCAGGCCCAGCGCGGCTTCGATATGGACTATCACGTCCAGCTCTCGTTCGAGAACATCAACGCGCCCGAGCTCGGCGGCTATGGTGTCGATCACGTCGCGGTCGCCGAAGGGCTCGGCTGCAAGGCGATCCGCGTCACCGACCCGAAGGACGCGCAGGCCGCCTTCGTGACGGCGCGCGAATTGATGGCGAAGCACCGCGTGCCGGTGGTGGTCGAGTTCATCCTCGAACGCGTCACCAACATCGCGATGGGCACCGAGATCGACAACATCGTCGAGTTCGAGGAGGTGCTGGACTTGGCCCTCGACGAGGTCGGGACCAAGCAGCCCGGCGTGCTTCAGCCGGCGGAATAGGGGAATATCATGCCGAAATTCGCCGCCAACCTCACCATGCTCTTCAACGAGATGCCGTTTCCCGACCGCTTCGCCGCGGCGAAAGCGGCGGGCTTTGCCGGGGTCGAGTATCTGTTTCCCTATGATTTCGACAAGGCGATGCTGCGTGAGCAGCTCGAGGCCCACGGGCTGACGCAGGTGCTGCACAATCTCCCCGCCGGCAATTGGGCGGCGGGCGAGCGCGGCATCGCGATCCTGCCGGATCGCGTCAGTGAATTCCGTGACGGCGTGTTTCGGGCCATCGACTACGCCAAGGCGCTGGATTGCGAGCAGCTCAACTGCCTCGTCGGCATCGCGCCCGCCGATGCCGATCCGCGCGAGCTCAACGAGACGCTGGTCGGAAATCTGCGCTTCGCGGCTTCGACGCTGGCGCGGGAGAACATCAAGCTGCTGGTCGAGCCGATCAACACGCTCGACATTCCCGGCTTCCACCTCAACGGCACCGAGCAGGCGGTGCAGCTCATCTCGGAAGTGCGGTCCAACAATTTGTTCATCCAGTACGACATCTACCACATGCAGATCATGGAGGGCGATCTCGCCCGCACCATGCAGGAATATCTCCCCCAGATCGCCCACATCCAGCTCGCCGACAATCCCGGCCGTCACGAGCCGGGCACCGGCGAGATCAACTATCCCTTCCTGTTCCGCCACCTCGACGCGATCGGCTATCGCGGCTGGATCGGCTGCGAATACAAGCCGCGCACAACGACGCTGGAAGGCCTGTCGTGGCACGCGGCGCAGACGTTCGAGACGTGAGAGCGCGCTGATGTGGCCGCGGTGACAGTGCCCTCCCTCTCCCGCTTGCGGGAGAGGGCTGGGGTGAGGGTGTCTCCGCGGTGGGACCGCAGAAATGCACCGAGAAAATCCCCCAGCGGACAGAGCCCTCACCCGGCGCTACGCCATAGCCGAGGCTTTGCCTCGGCGCCTCTTAAGAGACGGCCGCCGAAGGCGGCCTATGCCTCTCCCGCAAGCGGGAGAGGTGCATCGAGCCCGTGGACGGACTTAGCCCAAATCTAGAGGAATTAGACATGATCGACATCGGCTTCATCGGACTCGGCACCATGGGACGGCCGATGGCCGGCCATCTCCTGGCCGCGGGCCATCGCGTGCTCCTGCATGACGTCGCGCCGGTCGCGCCCGAGCTGATCACAGCCGGCGGCGTCGCCTGCAAGTCGAGCAAGGCGGTCGCGCAGGAAGCCGATGCCATCATCATCATGGTGCCGGATACGCCGCATGTCGAAGCGGTGCTGTTCGGCAAGGACGGCGTCGCGGCCGGGATCTCCAAGGGCAAGATCGTCATCGACATGAGCTCGATCTCGCCATTGGCGACCAAGGAATTCGCCAAGAAGATCGAGGCGCTGGGCGCCGACTATCTGGACGCGCCGGTGTCGGGCGGCGAGGTCGGCGCCAAGGCTGCGAGCCTCACCATCATGGTCGGCGGGCCCGAGCGCGCTTTCAACACCATGAAGCCGGTGTTCGACAGGATGGGCAAGAACGTCACCCGCGTCGGCGCCAATGGCGACGGCCAGACGACCAAGGTCGCCAACCAGATCATCGTCGCGCTGACGATCGAGGCGGTGAGCGAGGCGCTGCTGTTTGCGTCGAAAGCCGGCGCCGATCCTGCGCTGGTGCGGCAGGCCCTGATGGGCGGCTTCGCCTCGTCGCGGATTCTCGAAGTGCATGGCGAACGCATGGTGAAGCGCAATTTCGCTCCGGGCTTCCGCATCGAGCTGCACCAGAAGGATCTCAACCTCGCGCTCGAAGGCGCGCGCGCGCTCGGCCTGTCGCTGCCGAGCACGGCGGTGGCGCAGCAATTGTTCTCGTCCTGCACCGCGCATGGCGGCAAGGGCTGGGATCACTCGGCGATGGTGCGGGCGCTGGAACTGATGGCGGGTCACGAAATCGCCGCAGCGTAAAATGTTCCTCGGGAACATTCTTCGGGAACAGTCTTCAGTGCGATGGCGCCGTCTTTCGCCGCGCGAAAACCGGAACAATGGCCGGGCCCCGCGGTTGAAGGCGGACAACAACACTGGAGAGTGTGGACATGAAGACCCGTCTTGCAATTTCGTTGGCTGCCGTGTCGCTGCTGGCGTCGAGCGCAGCCTTTGCCCAGTCGACGACCGAACAGGGCGCCCGGGACGGCGCACGCGCGGGCGGCGACGTCGGCGGCCCGGTCGGCGCGATGGTTGGTGGCACCGTCGGTGCGGCCGTTGGTGCCGGCCTGGAAATTCCGAATGCCATTCTAGGCGGAATTCCGCGCGATGATTCGGTGGTGATTCACGAGCGCGTCGTGGTCGGCGAGCCGCTGCCCCCGACGGTGGTGCTGCGCCCGGTGCCGAACTACACCGAGTATCGCTATGCGGTCGTCAACGATCGCCGCGTGATCGTCGAGCCGCGCACGCGTCGCGTCGTCAAGATCATCGACTGATCGATCACAGCTTAGGCTGTGAAAAGTCGGGCCCTGTGGAGCGTCACTCCGCGGGGCCTTGGCTTGTGACGGCGGAGCTTGTGCGGAAGCGCGTCATGACCCAATCGGCGGCGGCCGCGAGCACGAAGCCGAAGCACGCCGTGAGCGCGTCGACCAGAAAATCCTCCAGCCGCGCATGGCGTCCGGGCGCCCAAAACTGCATCAGCTCGAGCAGGCCGATCAGGAC